>JBLMXA010000768.1:0-32912 GCA_050257515.1 Acidobacteriota bacterium
CGCGGCACGCCGCACCTCGCGCACCGAGCCAGGCGCGGGCGGCGTCGTCGAGCGCGGACGCGACGCGCGCGTACTTCGCGGCCGCGTCGTCGCGGCCGGTCGCGGCGAACGCGGCGGCGACGCGGCCCTTCGCGAGCGGATCCCACGTCCCGGCGAGCGGCGCGGCGAGCGCGCACGGATCGTCGGCGCGCTGGCTCGCGTGCAGCGCGAGACCGCCGGCGACCAGCGCGCCGGCCGCGACCACCGCCGCCGCGCCCGCGAGCACGCGCCGCCGCTTCGCGGCGGGATCGGCGGCGAGCGCGGCGAGCAGCGCGTTCATCGACGCGAACCGCTCGCTCGGCCGCCGGGCGAGCCCGCGCAGCACCACCGCGCGGAGCCAGCCCGGGACCTTGCTGTCGCCCGGTGCCGCGCGCACCGGCGGCATCACCTCCGCCGTGATCCTCGTCTCGAACGGGCGCACGCCGTAGAGCGCCTCGTGCAGCGCGACGCAGAAGCTGAACTGATCGCCGGCCTCGCCGACCGGCTCGCCGGTGTACGCCTCGGGCGGCATGTAGACCGGCGTGCCGACGGCGGTGCCGGTCACCGTGAGATCGTCGCCGAGCGCGTCGCGCGAGCCGCCGGCCGCGGGCACCTCGTCGATCACGACATCGCCGGCGGCGCGGGCGAGGCCGAAATCGAGCACGCGCGCGCGGCCGTCCTCGCCGACGATCACGTTGCCGGGCTTGAAGTCGCGGTGGATCACGCCGGCGGCGTGCGCCGCCGCGAGCCCGCGTCCGGCGGCGACGAACACGTCGACGATCTCGCGCCACGCCCGGTCGCCCGCGCGCAGCCACGCCGACAGCGTCGTGCCCTCGACGAGCTCCATCGCGAGGAACACGCGATCGTCGATCTTGCCGACGTCGTAGATCACGACGACGTTGGGATGCGACAGCCGGGCGAGCGCCTGCGCCTCGCGCAGCATGCGCGCGCCGCTCGCGTCCTCGCCGCCGGGTTGCACGAGCTTGAGCGCGATGCGGCGGTTGAGCTCGGGATCCCACGCGGCGTAGACGACCCCCATGCCGCCCGCGCCGAGGCGATCGAGCACGACGTAGCGGCCGACGATCGTGCCGCGCGTCAGCTCGGGGGCGCGCCGTGCCGGCTTGCGAGGGCCGCCCTCGACCGCGGTCGCCGGCGACGCGGTGTCGTCCTCGCTCACGTCAGTGCGCGTGCTCCGGGGCCCGGATCGTCAGCACCGGCACCTTGCACGAGCGCACGACGCGCTCGGCGACGCTGCCCATGAGCAGGTGCGAGAGCCCGGTGCGGCCGTGCGTGCTCATCGCGACGAGATCGACCTTCTCGTCGTCGATGAAGCGCAGGATCTCGTCGACGGGATTGCCGACGCGGATGAACCCGGTCGCGGTGGCGCCGTCCTTGCCGAGCCGCTGCGCGATATCGGTGAGGTGCGACTCGGCGGTCGCGACCGCGTAGTCCTTGACGCTGATCGGCGCGCCGCCGGGCTCGGGCACGATCGCGGTGTCGGGCTGCAGCTGGTGCGGCAGGTCGATCACGTGGAGCAGGAGGATCCGCGCGCCGTGGGTCTTGGCCTCGTCGCGCGCGATCGCCGCCGCGTGGTTGGCGGCAGAGGAGAAGTCGTGCGGAACCAGGATCGTCTTCCAGATCATGATTCGAGCTTACTGCGCCGGCAAACCCCATGGCTGGGCGAGCGCGCGGTATTCGTCGCGCGGCAGCAGCACGTACTCGGCGCCCGGCTCGAGCGCGGACAGCAGGTGCGCGAGCTGGGCCGGGGCCATCGCGGTGCAGCCGACGGTGGCCGAGTCGGGCCCGCTCCACACGTGCAGGAAGATGCAGCTGCCGGCGGCGGGCGCCTGCTCGGCGTTGTACGCGGTGTCGATCACCCACGTGTACAGCGCGTCGCCGCGGTGCATGTCCTCGGCCGAGCTCCAGTCCGGCGTCACCGTGCGGCGATCGAGCACGCGCGCGTAGTAGCGCGAGCGCGGATCGTCGACACACTGCCAGCTCGCGTCGGTCGGCGTGTACGGCAGCTTCGTGCCGCGCGGGGGCGCGGGCGCGTAGCCGTACGCGGCGCGCAGCGCGAACCGCCCCGCCGGGCTCTTGCCGTCGCCCTCGCGCTTGTCGGCGGGGCGCGCTACGCCGTGCACGCCGACCACCGCGGGCCACGGCTCGCCGACCGGCTGCCACGCGCCATGGTCGCGCTGCCACAGCCGCATCGTCGCGTGCGTCGAGCTCCAGTCGTCGACGACCGCGGTGACGAGCTGTTCGCTCTTCATCGTGCTCGTCCTCGTGCTCGTGCTCGATCTGCCCGTGCAGCCCGGATCGAGCACGAGCACGAGCACGAGGACGAGCACGATCCTGGTCACGACATTTCGAGCATGCGCTGGATCGGCTTGATCGCGCGCACGCGCACCGCCTCGGGCACGTCGACCCGCGGCTCCAGGTCGCGCAGCGCGAGGTAGAGCTTCTCGAGCGTGTTCTTCTTCATGAACGGGCACGTGTTGCACGCGCAGCTCTCGTCCTCGGGCGGCGCCGCGATCAGCGTCTTGCCGGGCGCGGCGGCGTGCATCTTGTGCATGATGCCGGCCTCGGTCGCGACGATGAACGTCTGCTTCGGGCTCTTCTGCGCGTAGGAGATGAGCCCGCTCGTCGACGCGACGTGGTGCGCGTGGCGCAGGATCGCCTCGGTGCACTCGGGGTGCGCGATCACCTCGGCGTCGGGGTGCTCGGCCATCAGCTGGAGCAGCCGGCGCTCGCTGAACGTCTCGTGGACGATGCAGGTGCCCTGCCACAGCACGAGATCGGGGCGGTTCGCCTGCTTCTGGACGAACGCCCCGAGGTGCTTGTCCGGAGCGAACACGACCTTCTGGCCGTCGAGCGCCTTGACGATCTTGACCGCGTTCGACGACGTGCAGATGACGTCCGAGAGCGCCTTCACCTCGGCCGAGCAGTTGATGTAGCTGACCACCGTGTGGCCGGGGTACTGCTCCAGCCACCTGGAGAACACCGGGGCGGGGCACCCGTCGGCGAGCGAGCACCCGGCCGTCAGGTCCGGGACGACCACGATCTTGTCGGGATTCAGGATCTTCGCCGTCTCGGCCATGAAGTGGACGCCGCAGAACGCGATCACGTCGGCCTTGGTCCTCGCCGCGGCCTGCGACAGCTGCAGCGAGTCACCGACATGGTCGGCGAGGTCCTGCAGCTCCGACTCCTGGTAATAGTGGGCCAGGATCACGGCGTTGCGATCCTGCTTGAGGCGGAGAATCTCCGACTCCAGCTCGTCATCGGTCAGACCGACCGTGGTCGCCCGGTCACCCGCGATCGGGAGCTTCGTGGCCATGGCGCATTGGTACCACGTCGGTCTATACGATCCAGGCATGATCCCGAACCTGTCCTCGGGGCCGCAGCTGGAGGTCGGCATGCGGGTCGGCCGCTACACGCTCGTCGCGCCGCTCGGTCGCGGCGGCATGGGCGGCGTGTGGGAGGTCGAGAACGACGAAGGCCAGCGCTTCGCGCTCAAGTCGCCGATGTCGGGGATGGTGTCGCAGTCCGATGCCGCGAAGCGCTTCGCGCGCGAGGCCAACGCCCTGGCCATGCTCGACCACCCGAACCTGGTGTCCGCGGTCGAGGTGTTCGTCGAGGCCGGATCGCTGTTCCTCGTGATGGAGAAGGTCACGGGCGTGACGCTGACCAAGACGCTGCTGCAGGGGCCGATCGCCGCGCGCCGCGCGCTCGTGCTCGGGCGCCAGATGCTCGACGGCATCGGCCACGCGCACGCGCACGGCCTCGTCCACCGCGATCTCAAGCCCGACAACATCATGCTCGTCGACATGGGCGGCTGGGACCGCGCGAAGATCGTCGACTTCGGCGTCGTCAAGCTGATCGGCGATGCCGAGGCCGCTCTCGGCGGCGCGAAGCTGACCTCGACCGGCCTCGTGTTCGGCACGCCAGCGTACATGGCGCCCGAGCAGGCGCTCGGCCGCCAGCTCGACGGCCGCGCCGATCTCTACTCGCTCGCGACCATCCTGTTCGAGATGCTGACCGGCCGCGTGCCGTTCGACCACCCCGACCCGATGATGCAGATGCGCATGCAGGTCAAGGCGCCGCCGCCGCGCCTCGACATGCTCGCGAAGCGCGAGCCGTGGTGCACGCCGCAGCTGGTCGCGCTGCTCGACGCCGCGCTGTCGAAGGAGCCCGACCAGCGGTTCCCCGACGCCGCGACGATGATCGCCGCGCTCGACGATGCGTTCCTGTCGATCGACCACGTGCCCTAGTTGGCTCAGTTGGGCATCGCGCCGTTGAGCGTCCAGTCGATGAACAGCTGGATCTGGGTCGACGAGAACGCCGCCTCGCCCTTGGGCATGCGCGTGCCGGTGAGGCAGTTGCCGCTGCCCTGCAGCTTGGTGATCAGGTAGCTGTGGTTCGGATCACCCGGCTTGATCAGCATCTCGGAGCCCGTCGAGCACGTCGCCGTCTGCTGCGCGGCGACGTTGACGATGTCCTTGTAGGCGTTCGCCGACGTCAGATCGAGGCCCTGCTGCGGGTTGATCGAGCCGTGGCAGCCGATCTTCGTGCAGCCGTCCATGTTCTGCGTCGAGCTCTGCAGCAGCGGCAGCAGCTGCGTCGAGAACGAGACCTGCTGCGGTGGCGAGCCGAGCGTGAACGTGCCCGACGCGCCGCTCGCCGACAACGACGGCGAGCCGTCGTCGTGGACGGTGACCTGGATCGTGTAGTTCGTGCTGATCGGCGCCGACGTCGTCGGCGTCCACGTCGTCATCGCGGGCTGGCCGGGCGTCTCGGCCAGGCCGGTCGCGATCGTGATCGTCGATGTACCGCTCGTCGCCTTGACGTCGCAGGTCAGGCTCGCGCCGTCATCGTTGCCGGTCCACGCGATCGTGATCGTCTGGCCCTGGAAGTAGTAATCGCCGGCCACCGGCGCGCTGACCGTCACGGTCGGCGCCGCGTTGTAGTTGGACGGCACGGTCAGCGTGCCCGGTGCGGTGACCGACACCATGTTCGAGCCGTCGTCGAGGTTCGCGATCAGCTGGTACGTGCCGGAGCCGAGCGACGACGTGTCCGCGTGGACGGTGCCCATCCCCTGCGTCAGGTTGGTCGCGAACGTGCCGGTCTTGCCGTTGCTGCCCTTCCAGGTCAGCGAC
This sequence comes from Acidobacteriota bacterium, assembly GCA_050257515.1. Lineage (GTDB taxonomy): Bacteria > Myxococcota_A > Polyangia > Haliangiales > Haliangiaceae > JABFXX01. Next base: position 5,172 of record JBLMXA010000768.1, read on the forward strand.
CACGTCACCGGATCGTTCTCGGGATCGGTGACGTTGTACTGGATGTCGTAGGTCGTCACGCCGCCGGTGTTGATCGTCGCGCCGCTCGCCGGCGGCGTGATGAAGTCGATCGTCGGCGGCTTGTTGTTGCCGCCGCTCTTCGGATAGCCGGCCTTCATCCAGTTCTCGAAGATCTGCTTCTGGCGGTCGGTCAGCGCGGGGCCGTCCTTCGGCATCACGCCCGACATCACGACCTCGACGAGGCCGAAGCTCGGCGTCGTCGTGTTGACGAGGCTCGAGTGGACGCCGAGAAGCGGCGTGCACGCGCCGGTCGGGTCGGTGCCGTCGTCCCACTGGTCGAGCTGGATGCAGTTTCCGGTCGCGATCGCTTCCTGCGCGGAGTGACAGCGCACGCAGTTTGCCTCGAGGATCGGCGCGATGTCGGTCTCGTACCCGGGCTTCGTCGGGACCGCCGGTGCGGCGCATCCGGCGATGAAGACGGCGATCGCGATGTGCGTCGTTCTCATGGCGTCCTCACAGGTAGTAGTGGACCTGGAACATCCCCATGCCGACGTGCTCGCCGGGCCCCAGGTGCTGGTAGCGCGCCTCGGTGATCAGCTCCCAGTGCGCGTGGAGGTAGAGGTCGAGCGAGAGCCCGGCGTCGTGATGGATCGCGCCGATCAGGCCGAGCGACTCCTCGTACTGCTCGTACCATCCGAGCAGGTTCACCCCGCGCACGAGCTGCTGGTCGAGGGCGACCAGACCGATCGCCTGGGTCACCGCGGTCGTACCCGAGCTCGTCGTGACGAGCTCGTCGATGCCGTCGAGCTCGCCGAGCAGCACGAGGTTGCCCGGCGCCTTGGCGCGCGCCGACAGGCCGGCGATCGCGCGGGCGCCCTCGGGGCCGGTGCCGTAGCGCGCCGACAGCCCGATCGCGCCGTCGGTGCCGTGCAGCTCGGCGTACAGCACGCCGCCCGCCTCGTCGCGGCCGACCTTCGTGATCGGATCGCGCGTGAAGCCTGCGACGTGGACCTCCCAGTCGTCGCCGACGTAGCCGGCGTCGCCTCCGTACGGCTCCTCGAACAGGTCCTGGCCGGTGTAGCGCGCGATGTAGAGCGTGTGGTCGGGCAGCCGCAGGCCGAACGTCGGGAAGAACTTGCCGGCGCGCACGTACACGCCGCTGTCGTGCATGTACATCGCGTAGTGCTCGCTCGACTCGAAGTAGTCGCTCGCCGACTTCGAGTACAGCCGCGTGCTGCCGCGCAGACCGCCGGTCGCGACGATCGTGAAGCCGCCGGCCGTGACGCCGGCGCGCAGGTCGGCTTGCATCGGGAACGCGGCGAGCTGCGTGCCCTCGGTCGCCTGGGTGTCCTTGTAGGCGAGCGCCGCGGCGCGCAGGTCGCCGCCGAGCAGCAGCCAGTCCGGCGGATCCCACGCGCCGCTCAGGAACCGGCCGTCACCGCCGCGGCTGAGCGTGTCGCCGGCCTCGTTGCGGCCGTACTCGTTCAGCATGCCGCCGCCGCCGGGGCTGACGTGGCACATCGTGCAGCGGGCGACCTGGCCGCGGATCGTCAGCTGCGGGAACGCCTCGGCGCGCCCGGCCGCGAGCACGACGGCGACGACGACGACCGCCGCGCGCATCAGTTGTTCTTCGCCCCGGCGACGATCCACGCGCGGATCAGCTCGATGTCCGCGGCGACCAGCGGCGCGTCCGGCGGCATGCGTCGGATCTCGTCGCCGTCGAGCAGGAACATCAGCTGGCTCTGATCGGGCTGGCCCGGCACGACGAACGGCCCGTAGCTGTCGGGCGGCTTCGTGACGAGCATCTGGTAGCCGACGTCGCGCGAGTCGAGCACGATGCCGGCGACCTGGCTCCACTGGCTGTGGCAGCCGGCGGTGCCGCAGCTCGGCTCGACGATCGCGGTGGAGATGACCGACCACGTCGCGGGCCGATCATCGGTGGTGCATGCGCTGGCGAGCAGCGCGCAGACAACAGCGCTTCTCATGTCCCCGCCGGAAATCGTAGCGAGGTGCGCGACGAAGATCCGTGGCCACGTGCGTACGATTTGGTGCGGCTGTGACGGCGAGCGTACGCAACCGTACGCGTGCAGGTGTTGCGCGTGTCACGCCTCGCTGATCGTCAGCGGGTGCGCGTCGTCGCCGGTGATCCGCGTGCGGCTCGGCGCCTCGCGGAAATCGGTCTCGCCGGCGCCGGCGGCCGTCGGCTCGACCTGCGCGATGCCGTGGACGGTGATCGTCATGCCGGCGGTGATCACGATCTCGTCGAAGCTCGTGTTCGCGTAGTCCTTCGTCAGCCCGACGTCGCGCATGAACGCGATCTCGCGATCGGCGCTGCGCACCTCGACCGGCGTCGGCTTGATCGCGAGCTCGACGTGCTCGCCATCGACGATCAGCTCGCCGTCGCCGGTCGCGAGCGCGAACGCGATCGCGGCCTCGCGCACCTCCTCGGCGACGAGCTTGCGCGCGAACACCGGCGAGTCGTGCTTGAACGTCCGCGCCCGCGAGCGGTGCGCGACGCACGGCGTGCCCGACAGCGGCGCGACGAGCGGCTCGCCGAGCACGCGCACCGTGCCGGTCACGGTGACGAGCGCGAGATCCGAGACCGCGTCCTCGCCCTCGCGCATGCGCCGGCGCGCTCGCGCGCGGTCACGCGCCTCGCCGACCGTGCGCGAGATCGGCTTGATCGACGCGATCGCGAGGCCGATGCACAGCGCGATCACGATCTCCATCAGTCGCCGTGCTTGTGCTTGCCACGGCCCGGCGGACCCGGTGGCGCGGGCTCGTCGTCGTCGGGCAGCTGGTCCTTGAGCTGGCGCGACTCGTCGGTCTCGCCGTACCTGCGCTCCCAGTCGTCGAGCCGCTCGCGGGCCTTGCGGTAGTGACCCTTGCGCGCCTCGTCGACGATCCGGTTCCAGTCACGCGCGGCGTGCTCGTCCATGATCGGCGGCGCGCGATCGTCGTCGGGTGCGGCCGGCGCGGGCGCGGCCTCGTCGCCGCTCGACTTGCCGCCTCCGCCGCCGCGCGACGCGAGCGCGATCACGAGCACGAGCACCGCGCCGCCGATCGTCCACAGCCGCCAGCGCGCGATCGGCGGCTTCGGCGTGACGATCGCCGCGGGCAGCGGCATCGAGTCGGCGGGGTTCGCGAGCAGCTCGGCGAGCTCCGCCGCGCTCGGCCGCTGGTCGGGCTCGAACGCGACCGCGCGGTCGATCGCGTGCGCGATCGCGCGCGGCACGTGCGGCGCCTTGTCCGCGAGCGGCGGCACCGGCGCGAGCACCGCGCCGCCGGCGTCGCGCCGCGGCCAGCTGCCGGTCGCCGCCTCGTAGAGCGTCGCGCCGAGCCCGTAGACGTCGCCCGCCGGCGCCGACACGCCCTTGACGAGCGCCTCGGGCGCGGCGTACGCGGGCGAGCCGACGAACTGGCCGGTGAACGTCAGCGACGAGTCGGGCGTGTGCGCGACGCCGAAGTCGGCGAGCTTCCACGCGCCGGGCCCCGCCGCGAGCACGTTCGCCGGCTTGACGTCGCGGTGGACGATCCCGGCGGCGTGCGCGGCGGCGAGCGCGCGCGCGATCTGGATGCCGAGCGGTACGAGCTCGCCCGCCGGGAGCGCGCCGTCCTTCAGCTGTGCCGCGAGCGACGGGCCGGCGACGCGCTCCATCACGAGGTACGGCGGATCCGACGCGAGATCGATGTCGAACAGCTGGACGACTCCCGGATGCGACAGCTGCGCGATCGCGCGCGCCTCCTGCTTGAACCGGTCGTCGAGCCCGAGCGCGCCCTTGACCGGCTTGACGGTCTTGATCGCGACCTCGCGGCCGAGCACGTCGTCGACGGCCTCGTAGACCTCGCCCATCGCGCCCGAGCCGAGCGAGCGCGTCACGCGGTAGCGGCCGAACTGGCGAGCCTCCTCCACGGAGGACAAGGGTAACTCAGCTGTCCGCAGATTCTCAGCTCTCGGTTCCCTGTTGCCTATTCCCTATCCGTCGGCAGCTGAATAGGGAAGAGGCAACAGAGAACCGAGAATCGAGAATGCTTTTGCGTTTGGCCTGGGGTAGGGTGCCGCCGTCAGAGAACCACCCACCCACCACGGGGGAGCTTCCATCCGGAGGCTGAGAGGCACGGCAGCGTGCGACCCCAGAACCTGACCCGGGTAATGCCGGCGTAGGGAGGCGCGAATGAGCACGAAGCTACCAGTCGTCGAGTCCGTCGAGATCGCACCGATCGAGGGCTTCCCGGCCTCGGAGAAGGTCTACGTCGAGCAGGCCGGCCTGCGCGTGCCGGTGCGGCGGATCCAGCTGTCCGGCGGCGAGCCGCCGTTCGACGTCTACGACACGAGCGGGCCGCAGGGCCACGATCCGCACCAGGGCCTGCCGAGGCTGCGCCAGCCGTGGATCGACGCGCGCGTGCGCGAGGGCGGCAACCAGTCGCAGATGCACTTCGCGCGGCGCGGGATCATCACGCCGGAGATGCGGTTCGTCGCGATCCGCGAGAGCGTGACGCCCGAATTCGTCCGCGACGAGCTCGCGCGCGGCCGCGCGATCCTGCCGGCGAACATCAACCACCCCGAGAGCGAGCCGATGATCATCGGCTCGAAGTTCCTCGTGAAGATCAACGCGAACATCGGCAACTCCGCCGTCGCTTCGCACATCGCCGACGAGGTCGACAAGCTGCGGTGGGCGGTCAAGTGGGGCGCCGACACGGTGATGGACCTGTCGACCGGCAACAACATCCACGAGACGCGCGAGTGGATCCTGCGCAACTCGCCGGTGCCGATCGGCACCGTGCCGATCTACCAGTGCCTCGAGAAGGTCGGGGGCGATCCCGAGAAGCTGAACATCGACGTGTTCCTCGACACGCTGATCGAGCAGGCGGAGCAGGGCGTCGACTACTTCACGATCCACGCCGGCGTGCGGCTCGGCTACATCCCTCACACCGCCTCTCGCAAGACCGGCATCGTGTCGCGCGGCGGCTCGATCATCGCGAAGTGGTGCCTCGCGCACCATCAGGAGAACTTCCTCTACAGCGAGTTCGAGCGGATCTGCGAGGTGATGAAGAAGTACGACGTCGCGTTCTCGCTCGGCGACGGCCTGCGGCCGGGCTCGATCCACGACGCGAACGACCGCGCGCAGCTGGCCGAGCTCGACACGCTCGGCGAGCTGACGCAGATCGCGTGGAAGCACGACGTGCAGACGATGATCGAGGGCCCCGGCCACGTGCCGATGCACAAGATCAAGGAGAACGTCGACCTGCAGATGAAGATCTGCCAGGAGGCGCCGTTCTACACGCTCGGCCCGCTCGTCACCGACATCGCGCCCGGCTACGACCACATCACGAGCGCGATCGGCGCGGCGATGATCGGCTGGTTCGGCACCGCGATGCTCTGCTACGTGACGCCGAAGGAGCACCTCGGGCTGCCCGACAAGGACGACGTCAAGGCCGGCGTCATCGCGTACAAGATCGCCGCGCACGCCGCCGATCTCGCGAAGGGCCACCCCGGCGCGCAGCTGCGCGACGACGCGCTCTCCAAGGCGCGCTTCGAGTTCCGCTGGAACGACCAGTTCCACCTGTCGCTCGACCCCGACACGGCGAAGGATTTCCACGACGAGACGCTGCCCGCCGACGGCGCCAAGGTCGCGCACTTCTGCTCGATGTGCGGGCCCAAGTTCTGCTCGATGCGGATCACCGAGGATGTGCGCGCGCACATGGCAGCGAAAGCCCACGAGTTCGTGGATTCGGGTGGCGAGCTGTACGTGAAGCGTCGATAATGGCCGCGTGAGGTGGCTATCCGTCCTGGTGGGCGTGGCGGCGTGCTACTCGCCGAACCCGCTCGCGGGCAGCCCGTGCGATGACGGTCATCCGTGCCCCGATCCGCTCGTCTGCTCGACGACCACGCACAAGTGCGTGACGAAGGCGACGCCGCAGCCCGACAGCACGATCATCGACGACGCCCCGCCCGACGTCGTCCTGATCGACAGCCCGGCCGGGCCCTCGAACGATCTGGCGGCGGGCGCCACCGTGCTGACCGCGTCGACCGAGATCGACGAGGACATCACGTTCGCGCACGACGACTCGTCTCCGCCGTCGGGGACGAGCTTCTGCGGCGCCGCGGGCGGCCGCGACGTCTACTTCCAGCTCACCAACCCGTTCGCGCAGGTCTGGTACTTCGACACGTTCGGATCGGACTACGACACCGTGATCCGCACGTTCGACGGCGCGTGCGCCGACGGTCCCCCGGGCGCGAACCCGGTGTGCCGCAACAACCAGTGCGGCGGTTCGCTGAGCCAGCTGGCCAAGAGCTTTGGCACCGGCGATCACTGCATCGTCATCGACGAGGCCACCGCGGGAACCGGCGCGGCGCACCTCGTGCTCCACATCGAGAAGGGCGGCCACACCGGCACGCCGGTCTCGTCAGGCACGGCGGTGACCGACAACACGTGCAACGGCGGCAGCTTCACGACCGGCTCGTGCGGCGGCGCCGGCCCCGAGGTCCGCTACTTCACGACGGCGTGTCCGGGCCAGACCGTGATGGCCTCGGCGACGACGTGCGCGGCGGCGACGACCTCGGCGACCTACCTCTACGCGTGGGGTCCGGGCCAGACCGAGCTCGGGTGCGCGCCCCCGGATGCGGCCTGCGCCGCGGCGCCGAGCCTCGGGACCTCGGGGTCGGTCTCGTTCACCGGCGCGCACCTGTTCTGGCTCAATGTGGATTCGGCCTCTTCCACCGCTTGTGGGCCTTACAGCGTCACGATCACATTGCAATAGACAACCCGTCGTAATTCCGTCACAATCGCACCTGCAGCAGAGTGACGGTTCAGCCCAAGCGCAGCCTCAAGGTCGAGAAGCTGGCGCGGATCTACGACGACGAGATCGCGCCGGTATGGGGGACTCGTTTCGGCAAGATGCTGCTGCGCAACCTCGCCGTGCCCGATCGCGGCCAGGTGCTCGACATCTCCTGCGGCACCGGTTATCCGACGGTCGAGATCCTGCGGCGGATGAGCGAGGGCAGCCGGATCATCGCGATCGACGCGTCGAGCGCGATGCTCGACGTCGCGCGCCGCAAGATCGCCGAGCTCGGCCCGCTCGGCAAGAAGGGCGTGTTCTTCCGCACCGAGAGCGCGGTGCCGAAGCTGTCGTTCGCCGACGACGTCTACGATCTCGTCGTGTGCAACCTCGGGCTGCCCGAGATGCCGAGCCTCGACACGGCGCTGCGCGACTTCGCGCGCGTCGCCAAGCGCGGGGGCGAGGTGCGCTGCACGCTGCCGCTCGCGGGCACGTTCCAGGAGTTCCACGATCTCTATCGCGAGGTGCTGATCAAGCACGACAAGCACGATGCGCTCGATCGCCTCGACCGCCACATCGCGCGCTACCCGTCGATCGATCGGGTCGAGCGCTGCATGGAGACCGCCGCACTCGATGGCGCGATCGAGGCCGAGGAGTTCACGCTGCTGTTCAAGAGCTCGCGCGAGTTCTTCTTCGCGCCGGTGATCGAGTACGGCCCGCTGTCGGAGTGGAAGGACATCGCCGGCTCCGGCCAGGAGATGCAGGACGTGTTCTGGTACATCAAGGAGGCGATCGACGCCTACTTCGATGGCCGCCCGTTCCAGGTCACGGTCAAGGCGGGCTGCATCGTCGGTCGCAAGCAGGACGTGCACATGGCCGCGCCCGAGGAGCTCGAGCTCGATATCGGCGACGACGTGTCGTTCGGCGGCGACGACGACGATGTCTCGACCGACCTGCCGCGGCCGCCGCACCAGATCGCCGCGGGCTCGGTGCGCGTCGCCGACGTCGACGAGCTCGACGTCGTCGAGGACTACGCGATCGACGAGCGCTCGATCGAGGAGCAGGAGCTCGACGCGTTCGTCGACGGCAAGCGGCGGCCCTCTCACCTCGACGAGACCTGAGGCTGGCTACTCGGAGGGATCGCCGTTCGGCTCGCGATGTCGTGCGGTGCCACGCGATCCGGTCGAGCCGCTCGCCGCGTCGGCGCGGTCGGCCATCGAGTGGTAGGCGTAGGTGTCGCGATCGGGCATCGTCGCGTCGCCTGCGCGGGCATCGGCGCCGCCGCCGGCACCGATCGCGCGGCGCGCGCGGCGATACGCGGACTCGCTGATCGGCTGGCTCGCGTAGCTGCCGAGGCCGGCGGCGCGGTGCTCGGCGAGCTCCTGGTGGGCGTCCCACTCGACGCCATCGCCGTCGGCGCCGGCGCGCTGGGTGTTGAGCGTGCCGTGCGTGTCGTCCATCGCGTGCACGAGCTCGTGGTAGAGCAGCACGTCGCTGCGGAACGGGAGCCAGCGATCCTGATCGGGATCGCGGTCGGTGGGCGCGATCGTGTGGCCCGGGTTGATGCGCACGCGCGCGTCGCTTCCGGGGCCGGCGGAGCCGTCGGCACGCAGCGCGGCATCGCGCCTGTGCGTCGCCTGCGCGAAGCCGTTGCTGTCGTCGAGGCCCCGGCTCGGATCGTAGTGGCCGGCGGCGTCCTTCTGGAACAGCGGGCTCAGCGTCGTCGTGTGGTGATCGGTGTTGTGCGCGAGGTTGCCGAGCAGGTCGCGGCCACCGGAGGTCTGCATGATCGACGCGAGGTCACCCATCATGTCGCGGCGGTACTGCGAGGCATCGCGATCGCCGAGGCCGTCGGTGTTGAAGTGGATGTCGGTGCGATCCATGCGGATGTCGCTGTACTGGTGAGCGATCTGCTGGAACTGCTCCTGCGTGACCTGATTCTCCGTGTGGTTCGGATCCGCGGCGAGCTGCTGCGCGGTGCGGACCTGGAACATCCCCGCCAGCTCGCGCTGCGCGCGCTGGCGATCGACGGCGCCCGTCGGATCGAGTAGCGCGCCGAGGCCCTCCTGGTTGACGCCGCGCCCGAAGTCTCCGATCGACTGCAGGGCGTTGCCGAAGAAGCCCTGATCGCGATCGTGGTGCGGCGTGCCGGCAGGTCCAGCCTCCTGCGCGGGATGCGCGGTCGACCCCTCGATCGCTTGCAGCGCCGGGCCGACGACCGGGAGGTACTCGAGGAACGACATGGGCGCCCATCATACGGCGGGCGGTACGGCGATCTGCCCCGAAAATGTCAGGGCAGCGGCTTGGGCCCGGATCTCGCGAGCTTGACGTGTCCGAGATAGGAGGGCACCTGCGGGACGGTGACCTTCACGCCGTCGCTGGTGGTCACCGAGCCCCACTGGATGGCGTCGCCCGCGAGGTACGCGATCTCGAGCACCGCCTGCTTCGGCGGGCCCGGGAGCTCGGGGGACTCGCCGTAGTTGTGCCAGCCCTGGAGCGGCAGCTCGAGCTCGGCCGTCCCGTCGCGGGTCGCGCCCGCGGCCAGCGGTGCGGCTCCGGGCGGGTGCTGGAACTCGGAGCTGTCGGTCGGCTCCATCGCGCGGACGAGGCGCACGGTGTCCTTGGTGTCGCCGGGCACGACGATCATGCGCTCGGGGACGAGCTTGATCTTGCCTTCGTGATACGCGAGCAGCTGATCCGCGACGTAGATCGTGGCGTTCGTGCCGTTCGTCAGCCGGTACGCGACGTGGAGCTTGCCGCCGGTCTTGGTCAGCGTGAAATCGAGTCGGACGTCGCTCATCGCGGCCTTCCTGGCTTGGGGCCTTGCCGTGCTGTCGCGATCGCAGCCGCTCGCCAGCGCGAACGCGAGCGCGATCCCGACGGCAGGGCGGAGGGCAGGCATGCGATGTCTATAGTAGTACAGTGCGCGCAGGATGGACGCGCGGGCCGACTACCTCGCCCTGGTCGACGAGCTTAGCGAGCACGATCGGCGCTACTACGTCGACGCGAACCCGACGATCAGCGACTACGAGTACGACAACCTGCTGACCCGGCTGCGCGCGCTCGAAGCGGCGCATCCGGACTGGATCGTGCCGTGGTCGCCGTCGAAGCGCGTCGGTCACGCGCCGGTGTCGGAGTTTCCCAAGGTCGAGCGGCAGGTCGCGATGCTGTCGCTCGACAACACGTACGGCGAGGACGATCTGCGCGAGTTCCACGAGCGCGTGCTGCGCGGGCTCGACGGCGAGCAGGTGACGTACTCGATCGAGCCGAAGATCGACGGCTTCGGGATCGAGCTCGTCTACGAGCAGGGCCTGCTCGTGCTCGGCGCGACGCGCGGCGACGGTCGCATCGGCGAGGACGTCACCGCGAACGTGCGCACCGTGCACGGCGTCGCGCTGCGGCTGCGCGAGCCGCTCGCGCGGCTCGTCGTCCGCGGCGAGATCTACATGACGAAGCAGGCGTTCGCGCAGATCAACGAGGAGCGCCTGCGCGCCGGCGAGGAGCCGTTCAAGAACCCGCGCAACACCGCGGCCGGCACGATCAAGCAGATGGATCCGCGCGAGGTCGCGAAGCGCCCCCTGCGCACGATCCTCTACGAGGTCGTCGACGGCGAGCGGTACGCGCGCGGCCACCTCGCGTCGCTCGCGTACCTCGAGCGGCTCGGGCTGCCGGTGTCGCCGCACAACGCGTCGGCCGCGGACTGGGACGCGCTGATCGCGTCGGTGCACAGCTGGCAGGATCGCCGCGACGACCTGCCGTACGAGGTCGACGGCCTCGTGATCAAGGTCGACGACTTCGCGCAGCGGGCCGCGCTCGGCACAACGTCGAAGTTCCCGCGGTGGGCGATCGCGTACAAGTTCCCCGCGCGCCAGGTGACGACGCGGATCCTCGATCTCGTGCCGAACATCGGCCGCACCGGCGCGGTGACGCCGGTCGCCGAGCTCGAGCCGGTCGACGTGTCGGGCACGACGGTGTCGCACGCGTCGGTGCACAACTACGATCAGGTCGCGCGGCTCGGCCTCGGCAGGGGCGATCGCGTGCTGATCGAGAAGGCGGGCGAGATCATCCCGCAGATCCTCGCGGTGACCGAGAAGGGACCGGGACCGGCGTTCGGGCCGCCCGCGGCGTGCCCGTCGTGCGGCTCGGAGCTCGTGCGCGAGGAGGGCAAGGTCGTGCTGGTGTGCCCGAACCGGCTCGGCTGCCCGGCACAGCAGCTCGCGTCGATCGAGTTCTTCGCGTCGCGCGGCCAGATGAACATCGACGGGCTCGGCGAGAAGGTCGTCGCGCAGCTCGTCGAGTCCGGCCTCGTCGGGGACGTCGCCGATCTGTTCGACCTGCGGTGGGAGCAGCTCGACGCGCTCGACCGGTTCGCGGAGCAGTCGGCGAAGAACCTGGTCGCCGCGATCGCGCAGGCGCGGCAGGCGGCGACGTTCTCGCGGCTGCTCGCCGCGCTCGGCATCCCGCACGTCGGCGGCGTCGCGGCGAAGGCGATCGCGCAGAAGTACGGCACGCTGTCGGCGCTGCGCCAGGCGGCGCGCGGCCACGACAGCGAGACGCTGGTCGGCGAGCTGTGCGAGATCGACGGCATCGGCGAGATCATCGCGCGTGACGTCGATCGCTTCCTGCGCGACCCCCACGTCGTCCACGTGCTGGACAAGCTGGCAGAGCGCGGCATCGATCCGAAGGAACCGGTGCAGGCGGTGACAGCGGGGCCGCTTTCGGGCAAGACGTTGGTCGTGACCGGGAGCTTGTCCGCGCCGCGCGCCGACGTGCAGAAGCGCATCGAGGCCGCGGGCGGCAAGGTGACCGGCTCGGTCACGAAGAAGACGAGCTACCTCGTCGCCGGCGCGGACACCGGCAAGACCAAGCTCGAGGCGGCCGAGAAGCACGGCGTCGCGGTGATCGACGAGGCCGAGCTCGACAAGCTGCTCACCGGAGGCTGAATGAAGATCGTCGGCTTGCTCGCGCTGTGTGGCGGCTGCTTCCTGCCGGTCGCGACCGGCGCGCCCGAGCCGGCGACGACGGTCGGCAAGGGTCACGTCGGCGCGATGATCAGCGGCGAGGCGCCGACGATCGATCTGATCGCGAAGAACGGCACGAGCGAGTACGCCGACACCTACGGCGAGTCGCCCGCCGCGGCGATGCGGTTCACGCTCAGCTTCGGCCTCGACGACGACACCGATCTCGAGGTCGCCGCGGAGGGCGAGCTGTGGCTGTTCTTCCTGCCGCTGCCGACCGGCGGCTCCGTCGGCCTGCGCCATCACCTGCTCGCGGGTGACGCGATCGACTTCGCGCTCGCCGCGCGCGTCGGCGGCGTGTCGGCAGGAACCGAGTACACCGATTCCAGCGGCAACCGGACGAAGGACGACGCGACCGCCGAGTACGGCGCGGTGCAGGCGGTCGCGCAGCTGCGCGAGGGCTTCGTGCGGCCGCTCGCGTCGGTGAGCTTCATGCCGTTCAACGTCCACCGCACGCCGGGCGACATGCCCGAGACCAAGTTCAAGGGCCTCGCGTCGTCGGTGACGTTCGGGCTCATGCTCGTCGGCGACCGCGCGCAGTTCGGGCCGTACTTCACGGTGACGAACTTCGTCAGCGACCAGTTCGCCGGAGGCACGTTCGCCTCCGGAGGTCTCATGCTCGCGATCCGCCCCGATCGCAACCGCCCGCACTACGCGCCCGCGCCACCCCCGTACAACGCTCCGCCCGCGCCGTATCCGCCGCCCCCTCCGGCGCCGTATCCTGCTCCTTGATGACCCGGTGGTGGTGGCTCGTGATGCTGGCCGCGTGCGGCGACAACGCGTTCTACGACGCGCCGAAAAGCGGCACGCGGCTGCGCGTCGAGTGGTTCCAGGCCGAGGACGGCTCCGAGGTCACGACCGGCAACATCTACGACCGGCAGCGCCAGGAGTTCTGCACGATCCAGGCGTGGAGCGACGGCGCGACGCGATGCACGCGCGAGGCCGGCTACGTCGGCTACCTGGACGCGGCGTGCACGCAGCGGCTGGTGGTCGCCGGCGTGCAGGGCGAGGTCGCGTTCGACTTCGATCAGGCGACCTGCGCGCAGGCGAGCGCGTGGGTCGCGGGAGACGTGCTCGCGGGGACCCAGTGGTACGAGAAGGGCGACACCGGCTGCATGGGGCCGTACACGACGGACCAGCCGCTGCGGGTCGCCGAGAAGGAGATCGATCCGAACGCGTTCGCGAGACTGGCGACGAGCGCGCCGCTCGGCGACGGCCGCATCCGCACGATCGACTACACGTCGGCGGACGGCTTTCGCCTCGTCAAGGGCTACGAGGACAGCGAGCTCGCGACGCCGTGCTACCCGGGCTTCGAGGACTGTGCTCTGCTCGGCGAGTACGAGATCGATTACACCGATGCTGCGTGCACGCAGCCGATCGTCGGGCTCCACCACGACACGTGCAATCCGCCGGCGACGTACGCGATCGTGCCGGATCCCGCGTGCTCGAACCTGCAGCACTACCATCGCATCGGTGCGATCGTCGGCATCCGCAGCGCGATCTTCCAGCGCACCGGCGACACGTGCACGATGACGACGCCGTCGACGGACGTCGAGTACCGCGCGCTCGGCGACGAGGTCGAGGTCGCGCACCTCGCGGTCGCGAGCGAGTCCGCGCCTGGGCGGCGGCTGCAGCCGATGTTCTTCACCGGCGACGGCGTCGCCGCGCCCACGGGGCAGCTGATGGACACGCAGGTCGGCGTGCCGTGCACGTGGCAGCCGGCGACCGACGGCGCGACCCGCTGCCTGCCGTTCAGCGCGAGCTGGTACACGCTCTACACCGACCCGTCGTGCACGCAGGGCGTGCCGATCGCGACGTGGACGAGCGCGGCGTGCTCGGACGGCGCGCCTCAGCCGCAGTACGCGGCGGAGTACTTCGGTGCGGGCAACGAGATCCGCCCGCTGCTCGGCCGTCATGCCGGCACGCTGTACCAGCGCAACGGCCAGACGTGCGCGCCCACGACGATCCCCGGCACCGACTTCTTCGACGTCGACCCGCGCACCGTCGATCCGCGGTCGTTCGAGATGGCCGAGCGCGTGCTCGAACCGTGACCCCGACGGATTCTCGGTAACGTTTGCGATGCTGGCGGCAGGATAGGGTCGTGGCCGAAGCACCGAGTGCGGAGCAGCTGCTCCAGGACCTCGCCTGGCTGAAGAGCCTCGCGACGAGGCTCGCGCACGACCGAGACGACGCCGACGATCTCGTGCAGGAGGCGTGGATCGCCGCGTGGCGTCGCCAACCCGACGCCACCCGGCCGATGAGGGCGTGGCTCACCAAGGTGGTTCGCGACCTGGCCGGCATGAAGCGCCGGAGCGATGCAAGGCGTGCTGCGCGCCACGCGGCCGCGGACGACGCCCAGGTCCCGGCGGCGCCCGACGAGCTGCTGGCACAGATGCGGCTGCACCGGCTGCTCGTGGAGCTCGTCCTCGAGCTCGACGAGCCGTATCGCTCGACCATCATCGCGCGCTTCGTCGAAGGCCGCACTTCGGCGTCGATCGCGCAGGCGCTCGGCATCCCTGCCGGCACGGTACGCAAGCGACTGCACGAGGCGCTCTCGAGGCTGCGAGCCGGGCTGGATGCCGACGCTGGTGATCGCAAGCGATGGGCACCCGCCGTGCTCGCGTTCGCAAAGGGAGGCATGCAAGTGGCGAAGCCCACCAAGCTCGTGCTCGCCGTTCTCGCCGCACTCCTGCTGGGTGCGGCGACGGTCGTGATGATCCATCTTCCGACGCGAGCCGGCGGTGGCGGGACGCCGGCCTCGACGCGTTCGCCGGCTACCATGGTGTCGAGCGGCGCGGCGCCGGCCACTCCGACCGTGCCCGCCGCCGCGACCGACGCGCGAGCGCCACGGCAGCCGGTCTCCGAGCCCCGCGCCGCCGAGCGCGCCGCGATGCTCGCGGCGATCGCGCGTGCGCGAGGAGCCCGCGATCATCGCACCGCCGCGCCCACACGCCCGCCCGCCATGCCCAGGCTGCCCACCAAGGCGGGCAGCGACTCGACGGGCACGGTGCTCGACATCCAGGACAAGACCGGCGACACCAGCGAGTGGGAGAAGCGCGCGCTCGGCACGGTCAACCACATGCTCGGCCAGTGCTACGACCTCGGTCTCGCCGAGGATCCCGACCTCGCGGGCATCGTCACGATCCAGTTCACGCTCGTCGGCGAGCCCGGCGTCGGCGGCCTGCTCGAGCGCGTCGAGATCGTCGATGCGAGGACGACGATCGCGCAGAAAACGATCCGCGACTGTCTCACCCAGCAGCTCTACGCGCTGGAGCTCGATCCGCCGCCCGACGGCGTGACGGTCGATCGCGAGTTCACCATCAAGGTCCCGTGATCGTCTAGAGGGCTTCCGCGATCGCGGCGACGACGCGGCGAACGGGCAAGCTGCTCGTGTCGACCGTGACCTCGGCGCGCGCGTAGAGCTTGCTGCGCGCGGAGAGCAGCGCGCGTAGCTCGTCGAACGCGTGCGGGCTGCCGGCCATCGGCCGCTGATCGCCCTGCGCGACGACGCGGTTCCAGTGATCCTCGGGCCGCGCGCGCAGCCAGATCGTGTGGGCGCGCGAACGCAGCAGCGCGAAGTTCGTCGGGTCGTTGACGATCGAGCCGCCGGTCGCGAGCACGCTAGGCGAGGGATCGGCGAGCAGGCGCGCCAGCACCTCGCGCTCGACGCGGCGGTAATAGGCCTCGCCGTGCAGCGCGAACACCTCGCCGAGCGGCAGGCCGGCCGCCTCCTCGATCTCGTGATCGACCTCGACGAACCGCCGGCCGAGCTTGCGCGCGAGCGCGGCGCCGACCGTCGACTTGCCGGCGCCGCGGACGCCGAGCAGCGCGATCGGCTTGCTCGCTGCCGGCGCCTCGGCGGGCGCGAGCAGCGCGGCCGGCGTGGTGCCGAGCGCGTGCGCGACGTCGGCGAACCGCCGCAGCGAGATGTTGCCCTCGCCGGCCTCGAGCTGGGCCAGGAACCGCTCCGACACGCCGCTCGCCTCGGCGAGCTCCCGGCGCGACCATCCGCGCCGTTCGCGCTGCTGACGCACCGCGGTGCCGACCGACTCGAGCAGGCTCACGGGATGCACTATACTGCATGCAGGAACTGCGTGACAAGCAGTAAACTGCTTGATAGAGGATCACCATGGATCCGACGAGCTTCGAGACCCACCCGAGCCGGTACCGGCACTGGCGACTGACCACGAACGGCGAGCTCGCGACGCTCGTGATGGCGGTCGACGACGCGCACCCGCATCGTCCCGGCTACGAGCTCAAGCTCAACTCGTACGACCTGTCGGTCGACATCGAGCTCGCCGACGCGATCCAGCGGCTGCGCTTCGAGCACCCCGGGGTCAAGTGCGTCGTGATCACCGCCGATCTCGATCGCGTGTTCTGCAGCGGCGCGAACATCTACATGCTCGGGATGTCGACGCACTCGTTCAAGGTCAACTTCTGCAAGTACACGAACGAGACCCGCCTGTACCTCGAAGACGCGAGCGGGAGCAGCGGGCTCGCGTCGCTGGCCGCGTGCAAGGGCACGACCGCGGGCGGCGGCTACGAGCTCGCGCTCGCGTGCGACGAGATCGTGCTCGTCGACGACGGCAGCTCGGCCGTCAGCTTCCCCGAGACGCCGCTCCTCGCGGTGCTGCCGGGCACCGGCGGGCTCACGCGCCTCGTCGACAAGCGCAAGGTCCGCCGCGACCGCGCCGACGTGTTCTGCACGACCGCCGAGGGCATCAAGGGCAAGCGCGCGAAGGACTGGGGCCTCGTCGATCATCTCGTGTCGCGCACGAAGTGGGACGAGGCGGTCACCGACCGCGCGAAGGCGCTCGCGGCGAAGCAGTCGATCGTCCGCGGCCCGGCGTTCCAGCTGCCGCCGATCGAGGGCAAGTACAAGTTCGTCGAGCTCGCGATCGACTCGGGTGCGCGCACGGGGGGAATCGTGATCCGCGCACCCGAGTCGGTCGACTCCTTCGACGCGAAGGCCGAGCCGTGGTCGCTGCGCGCGTTCCGCGAGCTCGACGACGCGCTGCTGCGCCTGCGCTTCGACTACCCCGACATCGGCATGGTCACCGTGCGGACGTCCGGCGACGGCGCGAAGGTCGTCGCGTGTGACGAGGCGCTCGCGAAGGCGGCGCAGACGAACGGCTTCGCGCGCGAGGTGCGCCTCCTGCAGCGCCGCGTGCTCAAGCGCTTCGACAACACCGCACGCAGCTTCTACGCGGTCGCGGACAGGCCCGATTCGTGCTTCGCCGGCGTGCTGCTCGAGCTCGCGCTCGGCGCCGATCGCTTCTACGCGCTGCTGTCCGATGACGTCGCGGTGCGCACGAGCGTCGCGAACGCCGGGTTCTTCACGACGTCGAGCGGCCTGTCGCGGCTCGACGCGCGGTTCTACGGCGAGCCGGCGCGCGCGCAGAAGGTGCTCGCGCGCGGCGCGGAGGGACCGATCGCGAGCGAGGAAGCGGAGGCGCTCGGCCTCGCGACGGTCGCCGCCGACGACATCGACTTCGAGGACGAGCTGCGCATCGCGATCGAGGAGCGCGCGTCGCTGTCGCCGGACGCGCTGACCGGCATGGAGCAGTCGCTGCGCGTCGTCGGCCCCGAGACGCTCGAGACGAAGATCTTCGGGCGGCTCAGCGCGTGGCAGAACTGGATCTTCACGCGCGCCAACTCGACGGGCGAGCATGGCGCGCTGACCCTCTACGGCAAACCGGAACGCCCGCAGTTCCAATGGAAGCGCACATGACGCCAGCGAGCGCAGCGACCGAACAGTACCCCGCCGCAACGGGCGCAAGCGAGCAAGTATGAATATCATCACCGACGACAAGATCCCGAACAACGTCAACCTCGCGGGCGACCGCCGCCTCCAGCGCGCGCTCGAGGCGTGGCAGCCGCACTTCCTCGACTGGTGGAAGCAGATGGGCCCGGTCGGCTGGCAGGAGAAGGACATCTACCTGCGCACCGCGGTCTCCGTCGAGACCGACGGCTGGGCGCACTTCGACTACGTCAAGATGCCCGACTACCGCTGGGGCATCTTCCTAGAGCCGAAGCAGGAGGGCCGCGTGCACGGCTTCGGCGACTTCCACGGCCAGCCGGTGTGGGACGAGGTGCCGGGCGAGTTCCGCAACATGCTGCGCCGGCTCGTCGTCACGCAGGGCGACACCGAGCCCGCGAGCGTCGAGCAGCAGCGCCACCTCGGCGCGACGGCTCCATCCCTGTACGACCTGCGCAACCTGTTCCAGGTCAACGTCGAGGAAGGCCGCCACCTGTGGGCGATGGTCTACCTGCTCCACACGTACTTCGGCCGCGACGGCCGCGAGGAGGCCGAGGAGCTGCTCGCGCGCCGCTCGGGTGACGTCGACAAGCCGCGCATCCTCGGCGCGTTCAACGAGCCGACGTCGCACTGGCTGTCGTTCTTCATGTTCACGATGTTCACGGACCGCGACGGCAAGTACCAGCTCGCCGCGCTCGCCGAGAGCGGCTTCGATCCGCTCGCGCGCACGTGCCGGTTCATGCTGACCGAGGAAGCGCACCACATGTTCGTCGGCGAGACCGGCGTGCAGCGCGTCGTCAAGCGTGCGTGCGAGCTGATGAAGCAGGATCCGAACGGCGAGCCGCGCGCGCTCGGCGGCATCGATCTGCCGACGATCCAGAAGTACCTGAACCTGTGGTACTCGCTGTCGCTCGATCTGTTCGGCGGCGAGGTGTCGTCGAACGCGGCCGACGCGTTCGCCGCCGGCCTCAAGGGCCGCTACAAGGAAGACCGCTACGCCGAGCACGAGCTGATCGGCTCGACCTTCGCGATGGACGTGCTGAAGGGCGGCAAGGTCGTCCACGAGGACGTGCCGATGCGCAACGCGCTCAACGAGGTGCTGCGCACCGAGTACATCAAGGACTGCCAGCGCGGCGTCGATCGCTGGAACAAGACGATCAAGGACGAGGGGATCGCGTTCGAGCTCGCCCTGCCGTCGCACAAGTTCCACCGCCAGATCGGCATGTGGGCGGACGTGCGGTTCTCACCGGCCGGCGAGATGCTCGACCCGGGCACCTGGGAGCGCCGCCAGGGCGAGTGGCTGCCGAACGAGGCCGACGAGGTCTACATCAAGAGCCTGATGAATCCGGTCTACGAGCCGGGCAAGATGGCGAGCTGGATCGCGCCGCCGGCGAAGGGCATCAACAACCTGCCCGGCGTGTTCGAGTACGTGCGCCTGTAACCGCGCGCGCGACGGCGTGTCCTCCCGCGCGTGAGACGCTGGCTCGTCGTGCTCGCGGCCTGCAGCAAACCCGCTGCACCGCCGTCGCCGCCGCCTTCGTACGTCGAGGTCTCGATCGAGCACGACGCGATCGCGGTCGCGCGCGTGCCGGATGGCGAGCTCGAGCTGCTCGCCGCCTACGACTGGCGCGCGCTCGAGACGCTGCTCTCGCACGAGGGGCTGTCGCGCGTCGAGCTGGGCTTCGCCGTGCCGGGCATGATCTATCGCGACATGGTGCGCGGCATGCAGGCCGCGCGCGACGCCGGTTACGACGTCTCGGTCTCGACGTGGTTCCGCGACCTCGCGACCCACACGCGGGCGCGCGACGCGTGCGCGCCGGGGATGCCGGCGATCGCGCCTGCGGTCGCGCCGTGCGCGCTCGACGAGCGCGGCGACGCCGATGGCGACGGCGCCCTCGATTGCTGGCGCGTCGAGCACGACGGCGCTGGCGCCGCCGCGCTCGCGATCCGGCCGGGCTGCCGCGGCGACGCGCTGCGCGTCGTCGCGCGCGAGCGCGGGATCAGCCAGCTCGAGCTGCCGCCGGCGCTCGCGACTCCGGGCTGGCAGCGCTGGATCGCGGCGCGGCTCGTCGGCGCCGGTCAGGTCAGCTCGACGTCGGGCGAGCTGACGCCGGCGTGGCGGTGGTGGCTCGCGCGGCACGCCCGCGACGCCGCGCCGGGCGTGCACGGCACCGCGCCGCCGTCGTGGGAGCCGATCGACTCGCGCGCGGCGCGGCCGAACGCGCTCGTCATCGACGGCGAGCCGCGCGTGGTCGTCGATCCCGCGACGCGCGCCGACGCGCGCGACGTCGAGTGCGGCGACGGGCTCGCGGTCGTGGTGCCCGGCGGCATCGCCGAGTACGACGCGCAGCGCGCGCAGCTGCGCTGGCTCTATCGCGGGCCCGGCGCGGAGGGCATCGTCGCGATGACGTGCGTCGACGACGTGCTCGTCGCGCGCGGCGGCGGAGCGACGATCGCCGTCGACGTCGCGAGCGGCGGCTGGCTGTGCGATCCAGGCGCGCACGTGTACGAGCTCGGCTGGGCGTTCGATCGCCTGCACTGGCAGCGCGTCGACGGCACCGTGATCGCGATCCGCGACCTCGCGGCGTGGCTGCGCCGGCCGCTCGTCCAGCGCGGCGACCTCGACGACCAGCACGTGCTGCGCCCCGAGCTCGTGCTCGATCCGCGTGCCGAGGCCGCGTCGCGCGCGCCCCTCGAGGGGCCGCTGCCGGCGAGCTTCCCGCGGCGCACGCTTCCCGCGGGCGCCGACGCCCCGTTCGAGGGCGAGAGCCTGCCTTGCCAGGGCTGGATGATCCGCAGCTCGAGCACCGCGATCCTCGCGACCCGACGCGGCCGCGCACGCTGGGTGGTCGTCGAGCCTGCCGACAGCCCGTACGCGCTGTCGCGGCCGAGGTGCGAGCAGGGCCGGCTCCGGATCGATCGCGAGGGCAGCGAGCTCGGCAGCTCGACGTGGAACGAGCACGTCCTCTCCATCGATCTGCGCCGCGGCGGGCGCACGGTGGACTGAGCCTGCTATGCACGCCGGCATGCACCGCGTTCGCCTCGCCACGCCCGCAGACCTGCCGCTGCTGCTCCCCCGCACCCGCGCGCTCAACGACCACGAGGGCATCCAGATCGGCGATCCGGAGCTCGAGGCGGCGCTGCACCGGCTGCTCGAGTCGCCCGAGCTCGGCGGCGCGTGGCTGATCGAGCGCGACGGCGCGCCGGTCGGCTACGCGATCGCCACGTACGGCTACGATCTCGAGTTCGGCGGACGCGACGCGTACCTCACCGAGCTGTGGATCGACGAGCCCGAGCGCGGGCGCGGGGCGGCGACCGCCGCGCTCGACCGGCTCGCTCCCGAGCTGCGGGGCCGAGGGGTCCACGCGCTGCACCTGCAGGTAAGGCCCGAGAATCCGGCGGTTCGCCTCTACGAGCGCACCGGCTTCGTCCGCTCGCCGCGCGTGATCATGACGCGGCGGCTTTGATACGATGACCCAATGACCGACGAACAGCTTGCCGGCATGAAATCGCGGATCTCGATGCTGCTGGTTGCATACGCGCTGCTGTTCGGCGCCAGCCTCGTCATCCTCATCTACCAGTACTCGAATCGCGCGCACGCCGGCGATCTGACGATCTGGTGGGCGTTGTGCCTGGGCGGCGCGGTGTGCACGCGCCTCTACCGCACGTCGCTCGTCAACAAGTACAACACCGCGATGGCGATCAAGGCGGGCCAGCCGGAGCAGCTGAAGTAAGCCGCTTCTGGAAGAACGCGACGTCGTGCCAGCGGCCGTGCTTGAACCCGGCCTCGCGCACGACGCCGACCGACTCGAAGCCGAGCCTCGCGTGGAGCGCGACGCTCGCGTCGTTCGGCATCGTGATGCCGGCGATCGCGGAGTGGAAGCCGCGCGCCTGGCACTCCGCGAGCAGCGCCGTGTAGATCGCGCGGCCCAGACCGCGGCCGCGCGCGTCGTGCGCGATGTACAGGCCGACCTCGCACGTCCACTGGTACGCGGTGCGCTCGCGCCACACGCCGGCCTTGGCGTAGCCGGTCACGGCGCCACCGTCCTCGATGACGAGCCACGGATGTCGCTCGTGCGCGCGCCACGTGTCGGCGAGCGAGCCGGCGGTCACCGGCTCGTACGCGAAGTGGATCGCGGTCGTCGCGATGTAGTGGTTCGTGATCGCGGTGATCGCGGCGAAGTCGTCGTCGCGGGCGGCGCGGATCGTCATGGCCGGCATAGTAGACTCGTCGCATGCGCGCCGTGCTCCTCGCCATCCTGATCGCCGCCTGCAAGCACGAGGATCCCGGCCCGCCGTGCGACAAGGTCACCGACCACATGCTCGAGGTGACCAAGCAGCTGCCCGGGCACGAGGGCATGAACATGCTGGGCCCGGGCGATCGCAACGCCATGATCCAGCAGTGCGTGCAGCGCAAGTACACGGCCCAGGAGCGGCAGTGCCTGATGCAGGCCAAGTCGATCGACGCGTTCGCCGGCTGCCGCAAGACGAAGGTTCCGCCGACGCTGCACCCCGCGGCTCCACCGCCTGCGCCTGCCGGATCGGGTAGTGGCTGATCGTGGTACACCGCGTCCATGAACGACGCGATCGTGAAGATCCCCGATCCCTCGAACGAGCCGGTACTCGGCTACGCCCCGGGTAGCGTCGAGAAAGCACGCCTCAAGCAGGCGCTCGCGGCGATCGAGCGCGAGGTCGTCGAGATCCCGTGCGTCGTCGGCGGGGAGCGCGTGCGTACCGGCAAGATCCGCGAGGTGACGATGCCGCACCGGCACCGCCACGTCGTCGCGCGGTTCCACGCCGCCGACGAGGACGTCGCCGATCGCGCGATCCGCGCCGCGCTCGAGGCACGCTACAAGTGGTCGGCGATGCCGTGGGAGGCGCGCGCCGCGGTGCTGCTGCGCGCCGCCGAGCTGCTCGCCGGCCCGTGGCGCATGCGGATGAACGCCGCGACGATGCACGGCCAGAGCAAGACCTGTCACCAGGCGGAGATCGATTCGGCCTGCGAGCTGATCGACTTCTGGCGGTTCAACGCCGCGTACGCGCAGCAGCTCTACCAGATGCAGCCGAACAGCTCGCCCGGCGTGTGGAACATGAGCGAGCTGCGGCCGCTCGAGGGCTTCGTGTTCGCGCTGACGCCGTTCAACTTCACCGCGATCGCCGGCAACCTGCCCACCGCGCCCGTGTTGATGGGCAACACCGTCGTGTGGAAGCCGGCCGAGACGCAGCTGCTCGCCGCGTGGCGGATCTTCGAGCTGCTCGAGGAGGCGGGCGTTCCGCCGGGCGTCCTCAACTTCATCCCGGGCCTGCCGCACGACCGGACGAACGTCGTGCTCGATCACAAGGAGCTCGCCGGCATCCACTTCACCGGCTCGACCGACGTGTTCCGCATGATGTGGAAGCGCGTCGGCGACAACCTCGACCGCTACCGCGGCTACCCGCGGCTCGTCGGCGAGACCGGCGGTAAGGACTTCATCCTCGCGCACCCCTCGGCGGATCCGGGTGCGCTCGTGACCGCGATCGTGCGCGGCGGCTACGAGTACCAGGGGCAGAAGTGCAGCGCCGCGTCGCGCGTGTACGTCGCGCAGAGCCTGTGGGCGCAGATGAAGGACGAGCTGATCGGCACGATCGGACAGCTCAAGGTCGGCGACGTCTCCGACTTCTCCAACTTCATGGGCGCGGTGATCAAGAAGGGCGCGTTCGACAAGCACGCGGCCGCGATCGCCGAGGCGCGCGAGACGCGCGGCATGAAGATCCTCGCCGGCGGCAACTGCGACGACCGCGAGGGCTACTTCGTGCAGCCGACGCTGATCCAGACCGCCGATCCGGGCGTGCGCCACATGCGCGACGAGTTCTTCGGCCCGATCGTCACCTTGCACGTATTCCCCGACCAGGCGTGGTCGGACACGCTCCACCTCGTCGACCGCACGTCGCCGTACGCGCTCACCGGCTCGATCTTCGCGCGCGATCGCGCGGCGATCGTCGAGGCGAGCACCACCCTGCGGGACGCGGCCGGCAACTTCTACATCAACGACAAGCCGACCGGTGCGGTCGTCGGCCAGCAGCCGTTCGGCGGCGCGCGCGCGTCGGGCACCGACGACAAGGCGGGCTCGCCGCTGAATCTGCTCAGGTGGGTCGCGGCGCGGACGATCAAGGAGACGTTCGTGCCGCCGACCGACTATCGCTACTCGTTCCTCGGCGAGCCGTGAGCGCGCGCGCCGCGCTGCTCGCGGTCGCGCTCGGGTGCAGCGGATCGCACGCGCCGCCGTGCACCGACGTCGCCGATCACGCGATGTCGCTGGTCGGCCTGTTCGGCAGCGCCGCCGACTACCCGGTCGATCCGCGCGCGCCGTTTCGCGCGATCGTGGTCCGCCGCTGCGAGGACGACGCGTGGCCTGCCGCGGCGCGCACCTGCATGCGCGCCGCCGCGCGCCGCGGGGACTTCCTCGCGTGCCGCACCCAGCTGACGCCGGCGCAGGCGAGCGCGCTCGCCGCCGACGTCGATGCGCTCGAGAACGCGCCCGTCGCCGTCGCGAAGAAGCCCGCGCCGCCGGCCGCGCCCGCGACCACCACGCCATCCGTCGTCATCGACGTGCGCGCCGATGGCACGCTCGCGATCGCGGGCCGCCCGGTCGACGACGCCGCGCTCGACCGCGAGCTCGGCGCGATCGCCGCGGCCGCTCGCGACACCCAGATCGTCGTGCACGCGGCGCCCGGCGTCTCGCACGGCGCGGTCGTCCACGTGCTCGAGCGCGCGAAGCAGGCGGGCCTGAGCCGCCTCGCGATCAGCACCGGGCCGTGACGCGGCGGCGGCGCGCGCTGAACGCCAGCGCGAGGCCGACGAGCACGAAGCCGCCGGCGCCGCCGCGCGACGCCGAGCACGCGTAGGCCGGAGCCTCCTCGTCGACGCCGTAGCGGCCGCCGCCGGGGTAGTAGTAGCCGTTCGAGCTGTCGGGCGTGCAGGTGTCGATCACGACGTCGGCGTCCTGCGTCGCCGTCGCCGTGTCGGCGAGCGAGAACGAGCGCACGTTCGAGTCGGAGACCGTGACCATCTCGCCCATGTGCTCGAACGCGCGCCGCGGGTTGCCCGGCAGCGGCAGCAGCGCGCGCTTGCTCAGCGTGTCGTTCGCCCACTGCACGAGCTGGACGCCACCGCCGACGTTGTCGCAGGTCTGCGTCGCGTAGTACGGCTGCAGCGCGGTGAACGGCACGACGACGAGCCCGTCGTCGAACACGTGGAACGCCTTCTGGATGCGGTCCTGGTCCTCGGAGACCTCGCCGTTCAGGATCTCGTAGTCCTCGGTGATGCCGACCGCGGCGAACGACGCGCGCGACATCAGCTTCGGATCGTCGGCGTTCGAGACGTCGAACAGCGACACGTTCAGGCTGCCGTTCGGATCGGTGCGATCGATGCCGAGGCCGATCACGCGATCGCCGTGCGGCTCGAGGTAGTACATGAAGCCCGGCATGAACAGCTCGCCGCGCTGCTGCGGGTTCGCCGGATCGGTCACGTCGATCACGAACAGCGGATCGGTCTGGTTGTACGTGATCGCGTACGCGCGGCTGCCGTCGAAGCGGACCGAGCGCAGGCCCTCCTGCATCGGCAGATCGAGCTGCGTCTGTCCGAGCGGCACGAACGATTGCGTGCTCGCGATCTGGAACGTCTGCACGAGCGGCATCGCGAGCCCGTTGCCGGTGCGGCCGGCGCCGTACTGGCTGATCACGCGCAGCACGCCGTTCGACTCGTCCATCTGCCAGCGGCTGAGGATCGCGCCGGCGGTCGTGATGCGCGCGCCCTTGCCGAGGTGGCCGGCGGGATCGGTGATGTCGAGGACGTCGATGATGCCCTCCTGCACGACCTCGGTGCTGGCCGGATCGACGTCGGCGTGGCCGCCGATGTAGAGGCGCTGGTCGGTGACCATGATGCTGCGCTTCCAGTGCATGCCCCACGGCAGGTTGTAGGAGTCGGGCGCGTTGCTCTGGAACGACGCCTGATCGACCTGCACGGCGGCGTGCGGATCGGTGATGTCGAAGCTGGTGACGAGTGTGCGCGGTGCGGTGCCGCAGCCGTAGCAGGCGGCGTTCTCGTAGGTCGCGAGGTACAGCACGTTGCCGACGATGCGCGAGTCGGCGATCTCGCCGGGCACGTCGAGGTGAGCGTTCGTGGTCAGGTGCGTCGGATCGGCGACGTCGATCGCGAGCAGCTGCGCGCTCGCGTCGGGATCCGTCGCGGTCGTGCCGTAGGAGTACGAGCCGGTCGGCTCGACCGCGGTGTTCGCCATCGCGAGCAGCACGTCGCCGCGCAGGTACATCTCGAACGGCTGGCCCGGCACCTGCGTCTGGCCGAGCAGCGCGAGCTTGCCCGGTTGCGACACGTCGATCACCGACACCGAGCCGCTCTTCGACATCGCGTAGAGCCTGCCGTCGGAGATCTGGATGATGTCGGCTTCCTCGATCGCGCGCGCGGCGTCCCCGCCGGACGACGTGGTCATCGGCGGCGCGAGGTCCGCGCCACCGGAGGATGCGCTGGCGCCGCAGCCGGCGAGCGCGAGACCCAGCAGGAGCTTCGTTCGGTTCATGCCGGCAGCTACAGCACCGCCGGTGCCAGCGGGTCTCGTGCGATCTCGCGAAGTTGACGGCGAGGTGGTGTCGCTGCGACCGCGCCGTCCGGACGGCGATGTCGCGGTCGTCGCACGGGTGTCGCCGCGTGTCGCATCTTTCGTCGCGCGAGCGGCGGCCTTAGGGTGCGCGCATGCGAAAGGCGCTCGCTGCTGGCGCAGGTGTTGTCGTCGTCGGTCTTGTCGTCTGGTTCTTCGCGCTGCGCGGCCGCGATGCGGCACCGCCGCGCACGCCCCAGCCCGCGAAGCCGGCGAAGGATCCGTGGCTCGAGGCGCACCCGGCGAAGCGGGACACCGGCGATCACGCCGCGCCGCGCGGGCTCGCGCCGAAGTGGTCGCTCGACGTCGATCCGGAGGGCCCGCTGCGCCTCGAGGGCCAGGTCGTCGACGCCGACGGCAGGGGCGTCGGCGGCGCCAACATCGCGCTCGACTCGGTGCCGCCGCGGTACGCCAAGAGCGAGGACGACGGCACGTTCGCGTTCGACAAGCTCGTCGGCCGCAAGTACGCGCTGTCGGCGAGCCGCGGCGAGCTCGTCGGTGGCCCGGTCACGTACAAGCTGACCTCGGCGAGCGATCCGGTCGTGATCCAGGTCGGCCCCGGCGCGGCACTCGAGATCGATGTCGCCGACGATCACGCGCACGCGATCGCGAACGCGAGCATCGAGGTGCCCGGGCAGACCAAGCGCGAGGGCAAGACCGACGACAAGGGCCACGCGACGATCCGCGGCGTGCGGCCGGGCTGGATCGCGGTCGAGGCGAGCGCGCCGGGATTCGCGGCCGCGACGTCCTACACGTCCGTCGGCTCCGCCGGCGCCACCGGCCACGTGTCGCTCGTGCTGCGCAAGGGCGCGGCGGTGTCCGGCCGCGTCGTCGATGAAGCGGGCAAGCCGCTCGCGAAGGTGCACGTCACCGCGAACGACGCGAGCGGCTGGAGCCGCGGCAAGGACGAGCAGACGACCGACGACAGGGGCCAGTTCACGTTCCCCGCGCTGGCGCCGGGCAGCCACACGCTGTCGGCAGTGGACGGCGAGCATGCGCCTGCCGACTCGACGCCGGTCTCCGTGACCGCGGATCGCCCCGTCACCGGCGTCGTGATCGCGATGAAGGCGGGCGCCGTCGTGTCCGGCACCGTCGTCGATGCCGACGGCAAGCCGCGGCCGTTCGCGACCGTGCGCGTCGCCGGCAAGGGTGTCGAGATGTGGCGCGTCGCCTCGCGCCAGGCGACGACCGATCAGCAGGGCAGGTTCGAGCTGCGCGGCCTCTCGCGCGCGCACCTGCAGGCGCGCGCCGAGTCCGACGTCGCCGCGAGCAAGCTCGTCGATGTCGATCTCGCGACGCAGGCCGCGGTGCGCGACGTGCGGCTCGTGCTCGATGTCACGGGCACGATCGCGGGGATCGTCGTCGACGAGGCCGGCCAGCCGGTGCCCGAGGTCGAGGTCAACGCGTTCCCCGACTTGCTCGCCGGCGCCTCGACGGACGGGCTCGCGCTCGCGGGCATGTCGTCGGCGACCACCGACGGCGCCGGCGGCTTCACGATCCGCGGGCTGCCGGCGGGCGACTACCGGCTGTG
>JBLMXA010000769.1:0-4715 GCA_050257515.1 Acidobacteriota bacterium
GCCGCATGCCGAACGCAACGACGCGAGATCACGCTCGCGCGTGATCTCGCGTGTCCGGTCGCCGGACGACTGGCGTCCGCCTTTCGGACCTAGCGCGCCGCCGTCGCCATCGCCGCCGAGCCGCGGAGCTTGCGCGCGCGGTCGATCAGGTTGACGAGCTCGGCGCGATCCTTGTCGGCGCCGGCGGAGTCGACGGCAAGCGCGCGGATCTGATCGAGCGAGAAGCCCTTCGCGTCGGGGTTGTCGCGCAGCACGTCGGCGAACGCGGCGACCGCGAACGCGAAGCGCAGCTCGCTGGTCGACGTGGCGAGCGACGCGGCCGGCGCTGACACCATCGCGAACGTCTCCTCCGTCGACGTGTCGCCCTCGGGCGCCTTGTGGCGGATGCGCACGAGGCCCAAGGGGCCCGGCGCGGCGCCGGCCGCGAGCTCGAGCTCGTACATCGCGGTCACCTGGTGGCCCCAGCCGACCTGACCGCCGCCGACGGCGTCGTTCTTGAAATCCTCGTCCTTGACGTCGCGGTTCTCGTAGCCGATCAGGCGGTAACGCGCGACGCGCGACGGATCGAAGTCGACCTGCAGCTTGACGTCCTTCGCCGCGACCTCGAGCGTCGACGTCAGCTGCTCGGCGAAGATCCGGTGCGCGGCCGCGGGCGAGTCGATGTAGTAGCTGTTGCCGTAGCCCTTGTCGGCGAGCTGCTCCATCAGCGTGTCCTTGTAGTTGCCCATGCCGAAGCCGATCGTCGACAGCGTGACGCCCTGCTTCGCGCGGCCCTCGATGATCTTCAGGATCTCGTCGTGGCTGTGCGGCCCGACGTTCGCGTCGCCGTCGGTGCACACGATCACGCGCGACACCGTGCCGGGCTTGAGGTTTCCGGCGGCGATCTCGTACGCGGTGTCGAGCCCCGACGCCATCGCGGTCGAGCCGCCGGGCTCGAGGTGATCGATCGCGCCGAGGATGCGATCCTTGTGATCGATGCTCGTGCGCGGCAGGATCACGCGCGAGTCGCCGGCGTACGTGACGAGCGCGACCGAGTCGTGCTCGTTCAGGTGATCGACGAGGATCTTCAGCGACTGCTTCGCGAGCGGCAGCTTGTCGGGCTCGTCCATCGAGCCCGAGACGTCGACGAGGAACACCAGGTTCGCGGGCTCGCGCTCGGCCGGCGCCTTGTCGCGCGTCGCGACGCCGACGCGCAGCACGTACCTGCCGTCGACGAACGGATGCGGTGCCGCCTCCATCGCGACCGAGAACGCCGAGCCCTCGCGCGCGGGCGGGAACGCGTACTTGAAGTAGTTGACCCACTCCTCGACGCGCACGCTCGCCGGCGGCGGCAAGCCGCCCTCCTCGAGCTTGCGGCGGCCGATCGTGTACGACGCGGTGTCGACGTCCGCGGCGAACGTCGACAGGTGATCGAGCTTCGCGTCGATCCACGGGTTCTTGCCCCAGTCGTGATAGTCCTCGGTGCCGGCCGGCTCCTGGGCGACGAACGGCCGCGGCGACATCATCGGCGACAGGGCAGCGTACTTGTGCGGACCGCCGCACGCGGCAAACAAGAAAACGACCAAGGCGCGACGCATGGCTCCTCCGGAAGCGGCATCGCCTCGCGCCGACGGGCGCAGCGGCCGCTCGATGTCCGATCAACGCGGCGGCAACCCGGCGCTTACAGAGGCCGCAAATGCGGCGCCTATCCGGCGAAGTACACGTCGAAGCGTTCTCGCCAGCGCGCGCAGAGGCGATTTCGCGCCGCCCGCGCGCGTGTGCGCGCTCTCGCTCCGGGCCACGCGCCTACCCGCGAGGCAGGCGCAGCCAGAAGATCGCGCCGCGCGGGCTGTTGGGCTCGACGCCGACCTCGCCGCGCATGCTCTCGACCAGGTGCTTGACGATCGACAGGCCGAGGCCGGTGCCGCCGGCCTCGCGCGAGCGGCTCGGATCGGCGCGATAGAAGCGCTCGAAGATGCGCTCGCGGTGCTTGTCGGCGATGCCCGGGCCGTCGTCGCGCACCTCGATGCGCACGGCGTCGGCGAGCTCCTTCGCGTCGACGCGCACGTGACCGTTCGCGCCGGTGTACTTGACCGCGTTGTCGATCAGGTTGACGAGGATCTGATCGAGCGCCTTCGGATCGGCGAGCGCGCTCACCGAGTCCGCGATGTCGATCACGACCTCGACGCCGCGCTGCTTCGCCTGCGGCTCGATCGCGGTCATCGACTGCTCCGCCACCGTCCGGACTCCCGTCGGCGCGATGTCGAGCCGGTACTGGCCGGCGTCGAGCCGCGACAGATCGAGCAGGTCGGCGAGGATGCGGGCGAGCCGCTCGGCGTTGCGGTGGAGGCCGTCGACGAGCCGGCCGGCGACCTGTGGATCGTCCTTCGCGCCGGCGAGCAGCGTCTCGGCGTTCGCGCGGATCACGGCGACCGGCGTGCGCAGCTCGTGCGACACGTTCGCGACGAAGTCGCGGCGCACGGTCTCGAGGCGGCGCACGTTCGTGACGTCCTCGAACAGCAGCACGCAGCCGGCGCGGCCGTACGTGCGCGCGGCGCGGATCAGCGCGCGCGGGCCGTTGGGCAGCTGGACCTCGGCGCTCGTGTCGCGGTCGGTCTCGACGAGCGCGCGCAGCTCCGGCACGCGCAGGATCTCGAGCAGCGGCTCGCCGATCATCGAGCTCTGGAACCCGAGCATGCGGCGCGCGGCGTCGTTCGCCATCTCGATCTTGCGGTCGCCGTCGATCGCGATCACGCCCTGCGTGAGGCCGTCGGCGACCGACTGGAGCAGCGCGCGCTCGCGGCCGAGCGCCTCGTGGCGGTGCTCGGCATCGTCGGCGAGCGCGTCGATCCAGTGCGCGAGCTCGCCGAGCTCGCCGGTCAGCGCGAGCGTCGCGACGCGGCGCTTGCGGTGGCGCACGACGTCGTGGGTCGCCTCGCGCAACCGGCGCACCGGCCGGGTCGCGATCGCGTACGTCACGATCGCGGTGACGAATGCGGTGATGATGGCGACGAGGATCTCGGTCAAGCGCCTTCTGCCTCGTCGAGCTCGCCCTTGAAGCGATAGCCGACGCCGCGCAGCGTCTCGATGTACGCGCCGGCGCTGCCGAGCTTTTCGCGCAGCCGCTTGACGTGCGTATCGACGGTGCGGGTCGTGACGTCGGCGTCGATGCCCCACACCTCGCCGAGCAGCGCGTCGCGGGTTTGCACGCGACCTCGCCGGCTCAAAAACGCGTGCAGCAGCTTGAACTCGAGCGCGGTGAGCTCGATCTCGGCATCGTCGACCCACGCGCGGTGCGCCTCGCGATCGATGCGCACGCGGCCGAACTTGATCGCCGTGGGCTCGCCGTCGGGGCGGTGCGCGCGGCGCAGCACCGCGCGGATGCGCAGGATCAGCTCGCGCACGCTGTACGGCTTGACGATGTAGTCGTCGGCGCCGACCTCGAAGCCGACCACGCGATCGATCTCCTCGCCCTTCGCGGTGCACATGATGACCGGCACGTCGCGCGTGCGGTCCTGCTCGCGCAGCTTGCGGCACAGCTCGGTGCCCGCCAGATCGGGCAGCATCAGGTCGAGGACGATGACATCGGGAATGGGCTCGGACGTCGCGGCGGTCAGCCCCTGGCGGCCGGTGTGCGCGAGCTTGACCTGGAACCCCGCCGCCTTCAGGTTGTACTCGAGCGTCGTCGCGAGGTCGACCTCGTCCTCGATCACCAGCACGGTGCCGCTCATGTCCCACGCTTAGCACGGGTCCGTGACGCCCGCGTGACATGCGCGAGACGCCGCCGAGGCGCCGTGCTACCTGTCGGGGGTGGAATCCCTGCTCGCGATTCGCACGCGCTGGCTCGTGCTCGCGATGGCGTTCGCGGTGGCGGCGGTCGGCGCGATCGCGGCGTGGGACGAGCACGACCGCGCGGACGGCGCCCTCGTCGATCTCGGGCACTACCAGCAGGCAGTCGCCGAGGCGACGTCGCGCGTCGGGGCGTCCGCGCTGCCCGCACTCGACACCCGCGATCACCGCGTCCTCGTCGTCGGCGCGGACGGCCGCGCGCGGCGCGTCGACGGTACCCCGGTGGAGATCCCCGGGCTCGCCGGGGCGCTCGCCCGCGGCGACCGCAGCCTGCGCCTCGATCGCGACGACGCGGCGGCGCTCGGGTTGCCGCATCGCACCGCGATGCTCGGGCTGTCGCCGACGCCTACCGGCGCGATCGCGGTGGTCGCGACCGCCAAGCACCAGCGCGACCGCGCGAGCGCCGGCGTGCGCCGGATCGCGTGGTCGGTGACGCTGGCGGCCGGCATCGTGCTCGTGTTCGGCGGGCTCGCGCTCGCCCGCCAGCGCCGCGAGCTCGAGCTCGCCCGCGAGCTCGCGCTCCGCGCGAAGGATGCCGAGCTCGAGAAGCTGTCGCGCGCCGCGACGATGGCCGCGATCGGCTCGGGCGTCGCGCACGAGCTGTCGACGCCGCTCGGCGTGATCGTCGGCCGCGCCGAGCAGCTCGCCGCCCGCGCGAACGGCGACGAGCGGCTCGCGAAGCACGCGCGCACGATCCTCGAGCAGGTCGATCACATCGATCGCGTCGTGCGCGGCCTGCTCGGGCTCGCGCGCGGCGCGCCGATCGCGATGCAGGAGATCTCGCCGCCCGACCTCGTGCGCGAGGCGGCCGCCCTCGTCGAGCACCGCTTCGAGCGCGCAGGTGTCACACTACTCCCCGTGGTCGGCGCCGATCTGCCCTCCGTCCG
>JBLMXA010000770.1:0-6044 GCA_050257515.1 Acidobacteriota bacterium
GAGCGCGGTCGCGCTGCCGCCGGTGAACGCGACGACGTCGCCGGCGGAGAGCCCGTCGAGCAGCGCGCCCGCCGGGCCGATCAAGACTTGAAGGACGCCCGGCGGCAGCAGCGGCTCGAACAGCTGCGCGAGCCGGTGCGCGACGAGCGCGGTCGCGGTCGCCGGCTTGGTGATCACCGGCATGCCCGCGACGAGCGCCGCCGCGAGCTTCTCGCACAGGCCCCACGCAGGGAAGTTGAACGCGTTGATGTGCACCGCGACGCCGGCGCGCCGCGTCCACACGTGCTGGCCACCCATCCGCGCGGTGCGGCCGACCTGGATCGGCTCGCCATCGCCGAGCAGCCGCTTGTCGCCGAGCTTGGCGCCGAGCTCGGCGTAGTGCGACAGCGTCACCGCGCCGCCGTCGATGTCGAACTTCGCGTCGCTGCGGGTGTTGCCGCCGTTCGCGATCGCGAGCGCGATCAGCTCCTCGCGCGCGTTCGACACCGCCTTCGCGAGCGCACCGCACAAGGCGCCGCGCTGCGCGAACGTCAGCTGGCCGAGCTCGCGCCAGCCGACCGCGCGCGCCTGCGAGAACGCCGCCGCGAGATCGTGGCCGCCGCTCGCCACCTCGGCGACGACCTCCTCGGTCGCAGGGTTCACGAGCGGCACGCGCTTGCCGGAGCCTTCGGACCAGGCGCCCGCGAGATAGCTGGCGAGGAGCTGCATGCCGGCGTTCTTACCAGATCACTCGCTACCGGGGTCGTCCGACTGGACGACGTTGCCGGGATAGCCGAGCGCGGCGCGCCCCATCCCCGCGCCGCGCAGCGGCTGGCCCCACAGCCGGTGGCCTTCCGGCGAGAAGCAGTCGACGTGGCCGCCCTTCGCGACGACGATCTGATCGGCCTCGATCAGGATCGTCGCGCGACCGCGGCCGTGGGTCGGCTGCTGCCAGCGGGTCTCGCCGCCGAGGTAGTCGATGCAGAACACCGCGGCGCCGCCCGCCGACGCGATCACGACGCCGTAGCCGACGGCAATCGCGACGTGCCCCAGGCCGCCCCCGCTGAGATCGTTGTGCCAGCGCAGCTCGCCGGTCGCACGGTCGATCGCGTAGACGTGACCGGACAGGCCGACCACGAGCACGGAGCGATCCGGCTGTGGCTGCGACGGTGCGGCGCGGTAGTCCATGCGCGCGAGCGTACTTTGGAGTTATCGTCCGCGCGATCGATGTGGACGCCGATGTTCAAGCGCCTCGTGTACGCGCTGCTCGCGCTCGGCATCGTCGTGATCGGCGGCGGCGTCGGCTACTGGCTGCTCGGCGATGGCAGGTGGAGCTTCGGCGACTGCCTGTACATGACGATCATCAGCGTCACCACGGTCGGCTACGCCGAGGTGCTGCAGGGCATGGACCACGTGCAATACGCGCGCGCGTTCACCGCCGTCCTGCTCATCCTCGGCACCGGCAGCATCGTGTTCTTCGCGTCGACGATCACCGCCTTCATCATCGAGGGCGATCTCCGCAACGTCCTGTTCGCGTCCAAGCTCAAGAAACGGATGAAACGCATGAAGGATCACGTCGTGGTGTGCGGCGCCGGATCGACCGGACGCAACGTCATCGAGGAGCTGCTGACGACCGGCGTCTCGGTGGTCGCGATCGACACGAAGGAGACCGAGCTCAGGGAGATCGCCGACAAGTTCCCGAAGGCCGAGTTCGCGTTCATCGTCGGCGATGCGACGGACGACGACGTGATCGCGCAGACGAACCTCACCGGCGCGCGCGGTCTCGTCGCCGCGCTGTCGAGCGACAAGGACAACCTCTACCTCACCGTCGCGGCGCGCCAGGCCAACCCGAACGCGCGGATCGTGGCGCGCTGCGCCGAGATCAGCCACGTCGAGAAGATCCGCCGCTCCGGCGCCGATGCGGTGGTGTCGCCGAACTACATCGGCGGCATGCGGCTGGTCTCCGAGCTGCTGCGGCCCGCCGTCGTGCGGTTCCTCGATGACATGCTGCGCGATCGCCGCGCCGCGTACCGGATCGAGGAGGTGA
This sequence comes from Acidobacteriota bacterium, assembly GCA_050257515.1. GTDB lineage: Bacteria > Myxococcota_A > Polyangia > Haliangiales > Haliangiaceae > JABFXX01. The sequence goes on from JBLMXA010000770.1 coordinate 2,027, forward strand.
CGCTCGGCGCGCAGGCGGCCAAGCTGGGCACGACGTTACGCGATGCCCGCGTCCGCGAGCGGTTCGGGATGACCGTGCTCGCGATGCGCGGCAAGGACGACGAGGCCTGGGCGTATAACCCCGATGCCAGCGAGAAGCTGTCGCCCGGGATGACGCTCGTCGTGCTCGGCAGCCCCGAGCAGGTCGCTGCGCTGCGTAAAGAAAGCGCGTAGTGCCGGCGAGGTGACGGCGCGGTAGCCTGGTGGGATGCGTCGCGAGATGCCTCCCGAGACGCCGCGGACGCGCCAGGTGGTGGCCGCGGCGATCACGCTTGTCGTGCTCGGCGGCATCGGCGCGATCAAGGCGGGCAGCGCGGGCGCGTCGTTCATGGAGGACCTCGAGCTCGCGCAGCCGCCGCTCGCGCGCCACGCGCCGACCATCGTCGACGCGCACGTGCCCCGGCTCGCCGATCGCGTGTTCGTCGTCATCATCGACGGCCTGCGGCTCGATCGCTCCTACGAGCTGCCGTTCCTCGACAGCCTGCGCCGCCGCGGCGTCGATGGCGAGGCGCAGTCGCAGTACCCGACGTGGTCGCGTCCGAACTACGTGTCGATCCTGACCGGCGTGCCGCCGACCGCGAGCGGCGTGCGCACGAACCACCACACGATGCCGGTGATGCTCGATTCGCTGATGGATCGCGCGCGCGCCGCGCACCTGGCGGACGCGATCGTCACCGACTACGGCCTCATCCCGCAGCTGTTCCTGCGCCCGATCAACCCGACCGACGCGTTCCCGCCGCTCGACATCGAGGGCATCGAGGACTCGCTGTCGCCGCTCGCCGTGCACTCGCCCGAGGCGCGGTTCGCGACGCCGTTCGACGACGCGCGCTACGTGCCGTGGCCGGGCGGGTTCTCGGAGGCCGGCAGCGCGCTCGTCAAGGGCGATGCGCCGCTCGTCGTCATGCTGATCTCGGTCGTCGATGCCGCCGGCCACGCGCACGGCGCCGACAGCCCGGACTACCGCGCGGCCGCCGAGATCGCCGATCGCGCGCTCGCCGGCGTGCTCGGCCACGTCGATCTCGAGCGCGACGCGATCATCATCACCGCCGATCACGGCCACACCGGGCGCGGCGGCCACGGCGGCATCGAGCCCGAGGTGCTGAGCGTGCCGCTCGTCATGGCGGGCGCCGGCGTCGAGCCCGGCGCGACGCCGAACGACGCCCGCCTCATCGATCTCGCGCCGACCGCCGCCGCGCTGCTCGGCATGCCGGCGCCCGGGCACGGCCTCGGCCGCACGCTCGTCGAGGTGCTGCACGAGGACGCCGGTGCCAAGGCGCAGCTGCTCGCCGCCGACCACGCGCGCCTCGCGGTCACGCAGAGCACGGTGACCGCGGCCGACGCGCGCGCCTCGGCCGCGCTGCTCGAGGACCGTGCCTGGCGGCTCGCCGCGGTCGGCGGTGGCGCGCTCGCCGCGATCGCGCTCGCGCTGCTGCTGATCCGCCGCCGCGTGCTGCGCCTCGACGTCCGCGTCCTGCTCGTCAGCGTCCCCGCGTTCTTCATCGTCTACTACGCGCTGATCGGCACGCTCGGCCAGCGGTTCTCGCCGTCGCTGTTGCCCGAGAAGGGCCACCTCGCCGGTCAGATGATCAAGTACGGCGTCGCCGCGATGGTCGCGCAGCTCGCCGCGAGCCTGTGGGCGCTGCGCAACCAGGGCAACCTGGCGCAGCGGCTCGCCGCCGCGAACGGCAGCGCGTGGATGGGCCTCATGCTGACGATGCTGCCGGCGGGCCTGCTGTGGGCGTTCTTCCCGGCGCCGTACCTGATCGTGCCCGGCCCGCTGTGGCTCGTGCTGATCCCGGCGGTCCAGGTCGCGGTCGCGTGCGCCGCGATCGATGCCGTGCTGATCCTGTGCATCGAGGTCATCGTGTTCGCCGCGCGCGCCTGGCACCGCGACGGCATGGCGCTGCACTAACCGCAGTAAATTCGCGCTTTCACTCGGCTTCGTGACTTGCTAGAACATGGGCGGACCATGTCAGGCCGGCCGAGCTGGGCGAGAAAGCTCACCACGATCTCGCTCGTGATCGCGGTCATCGCGCTGGTGTTCACCGTGCGCGACATCGGCCTCGGCACGCTCGCGACGTACCTGCGCCGCATCGGCTGGTGGTGGCTCGCCGTGATCCCGCTCGAGATCCTGACCACCACGCTCGACGCCAGCGCGATCCGTGCGTTCGCCTCGCCCGAGAAGCCGCCGCTGCGCGCGACGCTGCTGTCGCAGGTCGCCGGGCGCGCGGTCAACGCGGTCACGCCGAGCGGCAACGTCGGCGAGCTCGTCAAGATGACGGTGCTGACCGACGTCGTCAGCGAGTCGCGCGCGGTCGCGACGATCCTGCTCTACAACGTCGTCACGTTCTCGGTCGAGCTGCTGGTCGTCGCGGTCGCCGCGTTCCCGCTCGCGCTGCTCGTGCCGATGCCGGCCGGGCTGCGCACGCTGCTCCTGATCTCGGGCGTGCTGTGCTTCGTGCTCTCGATCGGGCTCTACGTGCTGGTCCACCGCGGCATGCTCGTCGGCGTCGCGAAGCTCGCGACGCGCCTGCGCCTGCTGTCGAAGCCGCGCTACGAGCGCTGGCACGCGCGGCTGCAGGGCGTCGACGACAAGATGCGCCTGGTCGCCGGCGCCCGCAGGCGCGATCGCTGGCTCGGCATCTTCTTGTGCACGGTGTCGCGGCTCAACTCGATCTTCCTGTCGCTGCTGATCCTGCACGCGGTCGGCGAGGCGATGACCGTGAAGTTCGTCGCCGCGTACACGGCCGGCCAGTTCTTCATCTACATGCTCGCGTCGCTCGTGCCGATGGGCCTCGGCATCTCCGAGGGCGGCTACGACGGCCTGTTCCGCGCGCTCGGCGAGAACCCGGCGCGCGGCGTGACGCTCGCGTTCGCGCGCCGCGCGGTGACGATCGTCTACGCCGCGGTCGGGCTGTTCCTGGTGACGACGAGCGAGACGGTCAAGCGCGCGCGGCAGCGCCAGAAGGCGCCGGCGCCCGCGCCGGTGCCGCAGGTCCAGCCGGCGGCGGTGCCGGTGCTGTCGATGCCCCCCGAGGCGCCGTGATCGAGACCGCCGTCATCCTCGCCGCGGGCAAGGGCACCCGCATCCGCACGTCCGACGCCGACGTCCCCAAGCCGCTGGTGCGCGTCGGCGACGTGCCGCTCGTGACCCGCACGATCCTGACGCTCGCGTCGGCCGGCGTGCGCCGGTTCGTCATCGTCACCGGGTTCATGGCGGAGGAGGTCGGCGCGACCGTGATGCGCGATCGACGCCGGCTCGCGCCGAAGCTCGACATCGAGCTCGCGTTCAACGCCGACTTCGAGCGCGGCAACGGGCTGTCGGTGCTCGTCGGCGGCGCGCGCGCCGGCGGCAGCTTCCTGCTGTCGATGGCCGACCACGTGTACACGCCGTCGATCGCGCGGCTCGTCGCCCGCCAGGATCTCGCCGCCGCCGATCTCTACCTCGCGACCGATCCGAGGGTAACAGGTCTCGGCTCGGTCCTCGATCTCGACGACGCGACGAAGGTGCGCAGCGACGCCGGCCGCATCGTCGAGATCGGCAAGCAGCTCGCGGACTACGACCGCATCGACTGCGGCGTGTTCGCGGTGACCCAGGCGCTGTGCCGCGCGCTCGGCGAGCTGCGCGACGAGCGCGGCGACTGCTCGCTGTCCGACGGCGTGCGCCGGCTCGCCGCCACCGGCCGCGCGCGCATCGCCGACATCGGCGAGGCGGTGTGGCAGGACGTCGACACGCCCGCCGATCGCGCGCATGCCGAGGCGCTGCTCGGGGTCTACGATCCTCTGCGCGATGTAGGTTAGTGCTACAAACTCGATCCGTGCGCCACGAACGCCTGCATCGGTTCATCCGGGCCGTGTGGACGCATTACCCGATGAAGTTCGGGGCCGCGTGGCTCAACCGCCGGCTCGACCGCTTCTTCGACGGGCCCGAGCCGAACTGGCTGCTGGCTCCCGGCCGCGGCCAGTGGCCGACGATGGTG
>JBLMXA010000771.1:0-10424 GCA_050257515.1 Acidobacteriota bacterium
CGAAGAGCTCGCGGATCCGGCCGTTCGATCGCGCCGCGGACGGCATCCTGATCGGCGAGGGCTGCGGGCTCGTCGTGCTGAAGCGGCTCGCGGACGCCGAGCGCGCCGGAGATCGCATCTACGCCGTGATCCGCGGCACCGGCGTGTCGAGCGACGGCCGCGAGTCGTCGGCGATGCGCCCGCGCGCCGACGGCCAGGTCGCCGCCGTCGCGGCCGCGTGGCGCGGGCTCGATCCCGCGAGCGTCGGCCTCGTCGAGGCGCACGGCACGGCGACGCCGACCGGCGACGAGGTCGAGCTCGAGACGCTCGCGCGCGTGTTCGGCGCGGCGTCTGGTCCGCGCGCCGCGCTCGGCTCGGTGAAGTCGATGATCGGGCACGCGATGCCCGCGGCGGGCGCGGCGGGCCTCGTCAAGACCGCGCTCGCGCTGCACCACGGCGTGCTGCCGCCGAGCCTGCACTGCGACGATCCGCACCCGGCGCTCGCGCCGACGCGGTTCCGCGTGCTCGCGCGCGCCGAGGAGTGGCCGGCCGAGCCCGCCGCGCGGCGCGCCGGCGTCAGCGCGTTCGGCTTCGGCGGCATCAACGCGCACGTCGTGCTCGACGCGCATGCCTCGTCGCCGCGGCGCCGCCCCCGCCGCGACGACCGCGATCGCCTCGCGATCCGCGGCGACTCGCTCGACGCGCTGCGCGCCGCGCTCGACGCCGGCGCGGACGGCGGCACCGGCGCGATGCGGCTCGTCGTGCTCGATCCGACGCCCGAGCGCCGCGCGCTCGCGCACAAGGTGCTCGAGCGCGGCAAGCCGTGGCGCGGCAAGTCCGACATCTGGTTCTCGCCGCAGCCGCTCGCGCACGCCGGCGGCAAGCTCGCGTTCGTGTTTCCCGGCGTCGAGGCGGTGTTCGCCGCCGACGTGACCGAGCTCGCGCGCGAGCTCGCCGTCGCGGTGCCTCCCGCGATCGCCGACGCGGCCGCGGCGACGAGCGGCAGCGCGCGCGATCTCGAGCGCCGCGGCTTCGGCGTGTTCGCGCTCGGCACGCTGCTCCACGACGCGCTCGCGCGCGCCGGCGTCGTGCCCCACGCGATCGCGGGCCACAGCCTCGGCGAGTGGACCGGCATGGTCGCGAGCGAGATGATCCCGAAGGCCGCCGCCGACGCGTTCGTCGCCGGGCTGACCGCGGGCAGCCTCGAGGTGCCCGACGTCGTGTTCGCGGCGGTCGGCTGCGGCGCCGACGGCGCGCGCGGCGCGCTCGACGGGCTCGACGCGATCGCCGTGTCGCACGACAACTGCCCGCACCAGAGCATCGTGTGCGGCCGCCGCGACCGCGTGAAGGTCGCACTCGAGCGGCTCGCCGCGCGCGGCGTGCTGTGCCAGGAGCTGCCGTTCAAGTCGGGGTTCCACTCGCCGCTGTTCGCCGACTACCTCGCACCGCATCGCGCGCACCTCGCGCGGCTCCAGCTCGCAGCGCCGCACGTGCCGCTGTGGTCGGCGACGACCTGCGCGCCGTATCCCGCCGATCTGGCCGCGATCCGCGCGCTCGCGATCGAGCACCTCGTCGCGCCGGTGCGCTTCCGCGAGCTCGTCGAGGCGCTCTACGCCGACGGCGTGCGCGCGTTCGTGCAGCTCGGCGTCGGCAGCACGATCGGCTTTGTCGGCGACACGCTCGGCTCGCGCGAGCACCTCGGCATCGCCGCGTGTGTCGCGAAGCAGCCGGCGCACGTTCAGCTCGCGCGCGTGCGCGCTGCGCTGTGGGCGGATGGGTTCGCGGAGACCGCCGCGCCCGCCGCGCGGGCGCGTGCCGGCATGCCGCTCGCGCTCGGCGTGCCGCCGGTGCGCCTCGGCGACGCCGTGCCGCCGCTGTCGATCGCGTCGCGCCCGCACGCGGCCGACGATCCGCTGCTCGCCGAGATGCTCGCCACACTCGACGAGATCGGCGCCGCGAGCCGCGCCGTCGTCGACGCGTATCGCTCGGCGCGCCGGCCGCGCGCGCTGACGGTCAGGCGTGCGCTGTCGGTCGAATCCGATCCGGCCCTGCTCGATCACTGCTTCTACCGCCAGCCCGAGCGCTGGCGGACCGTGTCGGATCGCTACCCGGTCGTGCCCGGGACGATGACGATCGCGATGATGATCGACGCCGCGCGCCGGCTCGCGCCCGATCGCGTCGCCCTGGCGGTTCACGACGTGCGAGCGTATCGCTGGCTGGCAGTGGCGCCGCCGGTCGAGCTGTCGATCGACGCACGCATCCGCGACGACCATCCCGATCAGGTCGAGGTCACGGTCGGCGACTATGCGCGCGGCATGGTCCGGTTTGCGGACGAGGCTCGCGGCGAGCATGCGGTCGCGATGGCTCCACTGCGCAACCCGCATCCCGCGCCGATGACCGCGCGCGCGATGTACGACAACCGCTGGATGTTCCACGGCCCGGCGTACCAGGGCGTCGTCGAGCTCGGGCCGATCGGCGACGACGGCGTCGACGGCGTGATCGAGGTGCTGCCCGCGCCGGGCGCGCTGCTCGATTGCGCCGGCCAGCTCATGGGCTGGTGGGTGATGCAGACCGAGACGCACGATCGGCTCGCGATGCCGATGCGCATCCATCGCATCGTGCTCCACGGGCCGGAGCCCGCGGTCGGCACGCGCGTCGCGTGCCGCGTACGCATCCGCGAGGTCACGGCCAGCGAGGTGACGGCGGATCTCGAGCTGTCGGTCGACGGGCGCGTCTACGCCGCGATCACCGGCTGGACCGATCGCCGCTTCGACAGCGACGAGCCGGTGTGGGCCGTGCTGATGTACCCCGAGCACAACGTGCTCGCCGAGCCGCGCGGCGAGTGGGTGCTCGTGCGCGAGCACTGGCGCGCCGCCGCGTCGCGCGAGCTGATGATGCGGCGTTACCTCGGCGAGCGCGAGCGCGCCGCGCACGATGCGCTCGCACCGCGCGGCCGCCGCGGCTGGCTGCTCGGCCGCATCGCGGTCAAGGACGCGGTGCGCCTGCACCACTGGCAGGGCGGCGAGCGACCGATCTTCCCGGTCGAGATCGAGGTCGGCAACGACGCGCAGGGCCGCCCGTTCGTCGCCGGCAGCGAGCTGCCGATCTCGCTCGCGCACAAGGACGATCTCGCGGTCGCGATCGTCGGCGCGCCCGGCGAGGCGGTCGGCATCGACCTCGAGCGCATCGAGCCGCGCACCGACGCGTTCGTCCAGATCGCGTACACGCCCGCCGAGCTCGCGCTCGCCACCGACGACGAACAGCGCGCCCGGCTGTGGGCCGCGAAGGAAGCGGTCGCGAAGGCGCTCGGTACGGGAATCACCGATCCGAAGCGGTTCGAGGTGCGCGCGCGGCCCGACGGCCGGCTCCAGATCGACGCGTTTGTCGTCGACACTCGCCGCGAGGGCGCTTACGTTGTCGCGTGGACCCGGAGGGCCCGATGACGAGCGCGCACGCCGACATCCTCGCGACCGTCCAGCAGCTGATCGTCGAGATCGCGGGCGACGAGCTGCTGGTCACCGGGCCGATCACGATGGCCACGTCGTTCAATGCGGATCTCGAGCTCGAGAGCATCGAGTTCGTCGCGCTCGCCGAGAAGCTGCAGCAGCACTACGGCACCAGCGTCGACTTCGTCGGCTGGATCTCGCAGAAGGAGCTCGATCAGATCATCGAGCTCACCGTCGGCGAGCTCGTGGAGTTCATCGCGTCATGCCGGTCCTGACGGTCGGCGGCCGCGCGACTCACGTCCAGGAGCTCGGCGCGGGACCGCCGGTCGTGATGGTGCACGGGCTGCTCGTCGGCTCGCTCGCGAGCTGGTACTTCACCGCCGCGCCCGAGCTCGCGCGCACGCATCGCGTGCGCATGTACGACCTGCGCGGCCACGGCCTGAGCGAGCGCGCGGCGAGCGGCTACGACACGCGCACGCTCGCCGGCGATCTCGACGCGCTCGTCCACGATCTCGACGCGCCGTTCGATCTCGTCGGCCACAGCTGGGGCGGGCTCGTCGCGCTGCGCTATGCCATCGATCATCCCGGGCGCGTGCGCAGGCTCGCGATCGTCGAGGCGCCGCTGCCGCCCGCGAACGCGCTCGCGATGACGTCGTTCCTGCAGGCCGACGACCAGCTGCCCGCGCGCCTGCTCGACGCGCTGCCCGCGCCGCTGCGCGAGGCGGTCGCCGGCGGGCGCAGGCAGGCCGCGCGCCTGCTGCGCGCGCTGTCGATCCTCGTCCACGAGAGCTCGCTGCTCGCCGACGTCCGCGGCGAGCCCGATCTCGACGACGCCGAGCTCGCGCGCGTGCGTGCGCCGACGCTCGCGCTGTACGGCGATCGCTCGGCGTGCTTGCCCGGTGCCGAACGCCTCGCGCGCACGATCCCCGGCGCGCGCTCGCGCGTGCTCGCCGGCGGCCACTACCTCCACCTCGACGCGCGCGAGCCGCTGACGCGCGCGCTCGCCGAGCATCTCGATGGCTGACGTCGTCGCGAACGGCGTGCGCCACCACGTGCAGCGGCTCGGCCGCGGCGCGCCGGTCGTGTTCGTGCACGGGCTCGTCATGGACAACCTGTCGAGCTTCTACTTCACGCTCGCGAACCCGGTCGCGCAGCACGCCGAGGCGATCCTGTACGACCTGCGCGGCCACGGCCTGAGCGAGCGCCCGCCGCGCGGCTACTCGGTCGCCACGCTCGTCGCCGATCTCGACGCGCTGCTCGCGAGCCTCGACGTCCACGCACCGGTCGCGCTCGTCGGCAATAGCTTCGGCGGCCTGCTCGCGCTCGCGTTCGCGGCGGCGCATCCCGCGCGCGTCGCGCGGCTCGCGCTGATCGACGCGCACGACGGCACCGCCGGCTGGGCGGCGCAGATGGCGTCGACGCTCGCGCTGCGCGGCGACGCGCGCGACGCGAAGATCGCCGAGAGCTTCCAGGCCTGGCTCGGCCGGCACAGCGAGCGCAAGCGGACGCGGCTCGCGCGCGCGGCGGAGGCGCTGGTCGAGGGCACGTCGCTCGTCGCCGACCTGCGCGACTCGCCGCCGCTCGCGCCGCAGGAGCTCGCGCGGATCGCGTGCCCGGCGCTCGCGCTCTACGGCGAGCGCTCCGACGTCCGCGATCGCGGCGAGGCGCTCGCGAAGCTGCTGCCCGCGTGCGAGCTGCACGTGCTGCCCGGGTGCTCGCACTCGGTGCTGTGGGAGGCGACCGCCGAGGTGCGCGCGCGCATCAGCTCGTTCGTGCGAGGCGAGCCGTGAGCCGCTTCCTGTTCGTCGTGCCGCCGCTCGTCGGCCACACGAACCCGACCGTGTCGGTCGCGCGCCATCTCGCGTCGCGCGGCCACGACGTCGCGTGGGTCGCGCACCCCGGCAAGGTGCGCCCGCTGCTGCCCGCAGGCGCGCGGCTGTTCGCGCTGCCCGAGCAGGTCGACGCCGATCACGCGCGCGCGGTCGGCGCGCGCGCGAAGACCGCGCGCGGCGCCGCGGCGCTAAAGTTCCTGTGGGAGGACTTCCTCGTGCCGCTCGCGCGCCAGATGCAGCCCGGCATCGCCGCCGCCGTCGACGAGTTTCGTCCCGACGTGCTCGCCGTCGATCAGCAGGCGGTCGCGGGAGGGCTCGTCGCGCGGCGATCCGGTCTGCCGTGGGCGACGCTCGCGACGACCTCGGCCGGCGTGATCGATCCGCTCGCCGCGCTGCCCGCCGTCAAGCAGTGGCACCGCGAGCTGATCGCCGAGCTCGAGCGCGACGCCGGCCTGCTGCCCGCCGATCACGCCGAGATCTCGCCGCACCTCGTGCTCGCGTTCACGACCGAGGCGCTGTGCCGCGGCACGTTCCCGGCGCACTACCGGTTCGTCGGCCCGTCGATCAGCGATCGCCCCGAGACCACGCCGTTCCCGTTCGAGCAGCTGCGCCGGCCGTCCGTGCTCGTGTCGATGGGCACGGTCAACGCCGAGGCGAGCGGACGCTTCTACGAGGTGACGATGGCCGCGCTGCGCGACGAGCCCGTGCAGGTCGTGCTCGTCGCGCCGCCCGAGCTCGCGCCCGACCCGCCGGCGAGCTTCGTCGTGCGCGCGTACGTGCCGCAGCTCGCGCTGCTCGAGCACGTCGACGCGGTCGTCTGCCACGGCGGCCACAACACGACGTGCGAGGCGCTCGCGCACGGCCTGCCGCTCGTGATCGCGCCGATCAAGGACGATCAGCCGATCGTCGCGGATCAGGTCGTCGCCGCCGGCGCCGGCCTGCGCGTCAAGTTCGGGCGCGTACAGCCGGGCGAGCTGCGCGACGCCGTGCGCCGCGTACGCACCGAGGCGAGCTTCCGCGAGGCTGCCGCGCGCGTCCGCGCGTCGTTCGCGGCCGCGGGCGGTGCGGACGCCGCCGCGCGCGCGCTGGAGGCGCTCGCCGAAGTGAGATCGACAGCTGCGCGCGAAGCGCATTTGCGAAATGAGCGAAGCGAATGAGCTACGCGCTGTACGCGCTCGCCGCGCTGCTCGTGTTCGACGCGCTCCGCCTGCGCGGCCGCGTCGGCCGGCTCGCGGTGCTCGCACCCTCCGGCGAGCCGGCGACGCACGACGTGCTCGCCGCGCCCGGCGTCACCGTCGCAGACACCACGCGCCGCGCCGCGAGCGCGTACATGCGCGCGCACGGCGTCGACGTGCTCGAGCTCGTGCCGCGCGACCTGCCCGCGATCGACGCGCTCGTGATCGCGCAGCTCGTCGATCCCGCGACGTACCGGGCCGACCGGCTGTCGCCGGGACGCACCGCCGGCCACGCGGTCGTCGTGTCGGCCGACGTCGCCGCGCGCGCGCGCGCGACGATGCCGCAGGACGCGATCGCGTTCGCGCGGCTCGCGACGCGGCTCAAGCACTATGGCCCGACCGAGCTCGCGGTCGCGCGCGACGAGCACGCGCACCGCCGCGACATCTCCGCGCGGTTCGCGACGCTGCGCGCGATGCTCGGCCCGTCGACCGCGTTCGCGCTCGCCGCGCTGCCGATCCTGCTCGGCGTGATCGCCGCCGGCATCGCGCTGCGCCCGCTGCCCGGGCTCGTCGCGCTCGCCGCGTGGCAGCTGCAGCCCGCGCTCGCGCTCGCCGCGACGAAGCTCGCGCCGCGCGACCTCCCGCTCGTCGTGCTGCTGCGCGCGCCGATCGAGCTCGCGCTGCTCGTGCGGACGCTGCTCGCGCGCCGCTCCGACGACGTCACGGCGCGCCGCGCCGAGTACGCGCACGCGTTCGAGGGCGGCGTCGAGCGGTTCCTCGAGCCGCGCCGCGACACGTGCGCGCTGTGCGGCTCGCCCGAGCTCGTCGTCCACCTGCGCCACGGCGACATGTTCCAGCACAAGCCCGGCACGTTCACGCTCGAGCGCTGCCGCGCGTGCGGCCACGTGTTCCAGAACCCGCGGCTGTCGCTCGCGGGCCTCGACATCTACTACAAGGACTTCTACGACGGCCTCGGCGAGACCGGCATGGAGTTCGTGTTCGGGTTCGGCGCGTCGCCGTACCTGCAGCGCGCGCGCGCGATGAAGAGCGTGCGCGAGCCCGCGCGCTGGCTCGACGTCGGCGCGGGTCACGGCCACTTCTGCATCGCGGCGCGCGGCGAGCTGCCATCGACGCACTTCGACGGCCTCGATCTCTCCGAGTCGATCGAGGAGGCCCAGCGCCGCGGCTGGATCGAGACCGCGTATCGCGGGCTGTTTCCCGAGCTCGCGCCGACGCTCGCCGGCCGCTACGACGCGATCAGCATGAGCCACTACCTCGAGCACACGCTCGATCCGCGCAAGGAGCTCGAGGCCGCGCACACCGCGCTCGCCGACGACGGCTGCCTGCTGATCGAGGTCCCCGATCCCGAGTTCAAGCTCGGCCGCGTGCTGCGCCGCTACTGGCTGCCGTGGTTCCAGCCGCAGCACCTCCACCTGCTGTCGGTCAAGAACCTCGAGAAGCTGCTCGTCGAGCGCGGGTTCGAGCCGGTCGTGTGGCATCGCGGCGCCGCCCACCAGCGCGTCGACTTCTTCTTCGCGAGCTACCTGCTGCTCGATCGGCTCGCGCCGTCGCCGCAGCTGCCGTGGCGTCCGCGCGGCGCCGCCGCGGCGGCGTGGCGCGTGCTCGTGTGGACGCTCGGCTCGCCGCTCGTCGTCGCCGGCATCGCGATCGACAACGCGCTCGGCCCGTTCCTGTCGCGCGCGCGGGTGTCCAACACGTATCGCGTCGTCGCGCGCAAGCGCGCCACGCGCTAGGATGCGCGCGTGCGCGCGTGGCTGCTGCTAGCCCTGGTCGCCTGCTCGGCTCCGCCCGCCGCGACGGCGCCCGCCGCTCGCCCGCAACCCTCGCCGCCCGCGGCGAGCGCGCCGATGTCGGAGCCGTTCGAGTACGACATCCCGCGCATCTCGCGCGACGCGGGCAAGGCGATCTTCATGCGCACCGGCATCGGCGATCCGTATCGCACGGGCGTGCCGTACCCGATCTTCCTCGCGTTCCTGCGTGCGTTCCCGCGCACGTTCGGCGGCAACCCGCAGGCGCTCGCCGACACGTTCGGGTTCGTCGCGCGCTCGCCCGATCCGACCAGCGACGATCTCGACGTCCGCGAGGGCCTGCCGCTCGGCATGCACCTCACGACCGACCCGATCACGAACGTGCCGTTCGTCGTCACGAGCTGCGCGCTGTGCCACGCCGAGCGGCTGCGCTGGCGCGGCGGCGAGGCCACCGTGATCGGCCTCGCGAACAAGCGCGTGCGCATCCACGCCTACGACGCCGCGTTCGCACAGATCACGCGCGCGCGCGGCTTCGACGCCGCGCACATCGGCCGGCTCGCGCGCGAGGAGGCCGCCGCGCACCACATCGCGTGGCCCGATCGCTACGCCGACGCGATCGTCGGCGCGACGCTCGCGGCGCTGAAGCAGCGCGCCGCCGCTCGCGCGGAGCTGCGCGCGCGCACCGCGGACGCTCCGCCGGGCCGCGTCGCGACGATCGAGTCGTTCATCGGCGTGCTCGGCCAGCTCGCGCACGCGCACGTGACCTACGCCCCCGTCGTCGGCTGGGCGAAGGTGCCCGACGTCATCGGCTTTGCCGTCCGCACCACGCTGTCGTGGGACGCCAGCGGCGAGGGCCCGATGGATCTGCTCGCCGTCGAGGCCGACGTCGCCGCGGGCGTGCGCGTCGAGTGGCTCGAGCGCCACCCGTTCCAGGGCGCGAGCCTCGGCGCGTACCTCCGCCAGCCCGAACCGCGCCCGCCGTTTCCCGGCCGCGTCGATCGCGAGCTCGCCGCGCGCGGCCGCACGCTGTTCGCCGACAACTGCAGCCACTGCCACGGCACCTACGCGCCCGACGGCCGCGTGGTCGACTACGACGAGCAGGTCGTGCGGCTCGAGGACGTCCGCACCGATCCCGCGCGCGCCCAGGCCGCGACCGCGAGCTTCGAGACCGCCGCGAACGATCCGGAGCTGACGCGCGGCTTCACCCGCTTCCGCCGCACCGGCGGCTACGTCCCTCCCGTGCTGACGAACGTCTGGGCGCGCGGCCCCTACGGCCACGCCGGCCAGTGGCCGTCGCTCGCGATCCTCGCGACGCCGCCCGACCAGCGCCCCTCGCAGATCGTGCTCCGCTTCGACGAGCCCTACGATCTCGCCGCGGTCGGCGTCGCCACGCGCGTCCCCGGCGGCGCACTCGCGCACGGCGAGTACCTCCACGACGCCTCGCGCCCCGGCCTGTCCGTCGCCGGCCACCCGTTCCTCGCCGATCTCGGCGCCGACGCCCCGGCCGTCATCGAGTACCTGAAGACGCTGTAGTCGCTAGAGATGCGCGAATCCCTGCGCGCCGCCGTGACACGCGGCCGAGTTGCAGCCGCCCGCGGTCGCCTGGGACATCATCACCTGCACCGTCGGACACAGGCTCGCGTGGATCGTCACCGGGTACGCGACCGGGATGTACGAGAAGAAGTTGCCGTTCGTGCTGGCGATGATGTCCTGCGCGTTGTTATTCGCGTCGACGACCGTCACCGTCGCGTCGCTCGCGGGCGTGACGCCATCGGCGAGATACAAGGTTCCGGCGAGCGAGAACCCGTGGCTGTGGCAGCTGCCCATGCAGTCCTGACCGGGGTTGTGGTGGCCGTCGCCGTGGAGGATGTTGGCCGGCTTGCACGCGAAGCTCGCGTCGCCCGTCGCGGAGGGTCCATCGTGCATCGCGCCCGGAGCGTCATGCGTCCCCGGGGCGTCGCGAAACCCACTGCCGCGCGGCGCGTCGACCGGCTCGCCCGACGGAATCGAGCGCGCGCATGACATCGCGATGACACAGAACCCGAGGAGAAACGCCCGCATGCGCGCTGGCCGCGGTGCAACGCAGGGACCACTCCGACCCTCGACGATGTGCAGGAGATCGTTCGCGGGCGTCCTCGCGAGTGTGCATGCCGCGTACGCTGAATGCAGCTCGCTGTGCAAGGCCCGGCTGGAGTCTCCGTGCCGTGATGCGGCACTAGTTCC
>JBLMXA010000772.1:0-3905 GCA_050257515.1 Acidobacteriota bacterium
ACGAGGTCAACGACGACGACGTCAAGAACGCCGGCCGTGCGCTCGTCGCGCTGGCCGCGGTGTACCTCGCGTTGCTCGCGATCCCGATCGGCCTGACGTTCGGCGACACGATGCGAGGCAGTTACTCGCGGCGGCGCGCGATCGCGGCGGTCGCGCTGCTCGTCGTCGCGTCCGCGGTCGCGATCGCCGTGCACGTCGGCTGGCGCGAGGCGGTGTTCGAGGCGAACGACGAGCTCGCCACGCAGAGCTTCGCGATGGGCAGCGGCGCGTGGGTGATGCCGATCGGCGCCGTCGCCGCGCTCGCCGGCGCCATCGCGCTGCTCGTGCTGCAGCTCCGGTCAGCCGCGCAGCCGGACGCCGAGCGAGCGTAGCTTGCCCGCGAGCGCGTCGGCCTGCGCGGGCTCGTTGTAGAGGTGCGCCGACACGCGGACGAGCGGTCCGGTCGCGAAGTCGACGATCGGCACCTCCCAGCCGTCGCGCAGCAGCTGCTGCTCGAGCGCGAGCGGCGGCACGCTCGCCGGCAGCTCGATCGGCACCGCGGCCATCGCGCCGAGCGCGTCGTTCGGCGCGAGCAGGTGGCGCGTGTCGCCGCCGAGGTGCGCGACGAGCCGCGCGCGCAGCTCGATCGCGAGCGCGTGGTTCTTCGCGATCGTGTGCGGCCAGCCGCCGCCGAGCCGCGCGACCTCGGCGATCGCGGCGGGCACCGAGAGGTGCGCGGTCGGATCGTGCGTGCCCATCCAGTCGAGCTCGGCGTGCAGGCGGTTCGCCGGGCCGTACTCGGGGCTGGCGCCGTGCGAGGTCACCGCCGGCACGAGCGGCGGCGCGTCGGGCGCGATCGCGAGGAAGCCCGAGCCCTTCGGCGCGCACAGCCACTTGTGGTTGTTGCCGGCGTACCAGGTGACGCCGGCGGCGAGCAGCGCGCTGACGTCGAGCTCGAGCTGGCCGGGGGCGTGCGCGCCGTCGATCACGATCGCGATGCCGCGCGCGGCGAGCGCCGGCACGATCCGCTCGAGCGGCACCTTGAGCGCGGTCGGCGACGTCACGTGATCGAGCAGCGCGAGCCTCGTGCGCGGCGTGACCGCGGCGGCGATCGCGGCGACGAGCGCGTCGGCATCGTAGGGCAGGGGAACCGGCACCGACACGACGCGCGCGCCGCGCGCGGCGGCGAGCCGCACGAGCTGGTTCTTGCACGCGCGGTACGCGTGATCGATGGTCAGCAGCTCGTCGCCGGTGTCGACCCGCGCGGACGCGAGCGCGATCGCGACGCCGGTGGTCGCGTTCGGCACGAACGCGAGCCGGTCCTCGGGCGCGCGCACGAACGCGGCGAGCGCGGCGCGCGCGCGGTCGATCTCGTCCTGCCACTCGAGCACGAGGAAGCGCATCGGCGCCGCCTCGAGCCGGCAGCGGATCGCGTGCGCGACGTCGAGCACGGCGCGCGGGCAGCCGCCATACGAGCCATGGTTCAGGTGGACGACGTCGGGATCGAGCGCCCAGTCGGCGAGCACGCCGTCACTGTAGCGCGAGCAGGTGGCGCGGGTGGTGCGCGTCCGCCCATTCGGCAGGCCCGGGCTGGGTCGCGGAGAGCACCCGCTCGCGCCATGCTGCGGGAATCGCCGACGCGCCGTCGCGGGCGCCGAGCAGCGCCCCGGTGATCGCCGCGTTGGTGTCGGCGTCGCCGCCGCGGCTCGCGACGTCGACGAGCGCGTCGCGCCAGCTCGCGGTGTGCGCGGCGTGCCAGAACGCCAGCCGGAACGCGACGCGCACGAAGCCGGCGGTGCGCTGCAGGTCGAGCTCGACGCGGTAGACGCCGGGCTCCGGCGAGGCGGCGGCCGCGAGATCGCGCTCGAGCGCGTCGACCGCGCCTGCGAGCGGCTCGGCCTCGCCGGGCACGAGCTCGGCGAACCGGCGCGCCGCGGCGGGCAGCGCGGCGTGCACGGCGGCGAGCAGATCGCCGCCGGCGATCGCGGCGGCGAGCGCGGCATCGAACACCGCACACGCGAGCGCGCACCGCGGATCGGCGTGCGTGATCAGCGAGTCGGCGATCGCCGCGTCGATCGGGTCGGCGCAGGCGAGCGCGATCGGCGCGGTGCGCATCAGCGAGCCGTTGCCCGCGGGCTTGCGCTCGCTGGCGCGCCACACCGCGAGCCCGGCGTCGCGCGCGGGCGTGCCGGCCTCGATGCGGCGCAGCGCGGCCGCGGTCTGGTTGCCGATGTCGAACGCGTGCGCGCTCCACGCGACGTAGCGGCGACCGAGATCGTCGACATCGACGCGGCCGCGCTCGGCGAGGCTCCTCGCGAGGCACACCGCCATCTGCGTATCGTCGGTGACCTGGCCGGCGGCCAGCGCGAAAGGCCCACCTCCGACTACATCGCTCGCCGGGCCGGGCGCGAGCGCCGGGTAAGCCGGCTGATCGATCCGCGCGAACTCGTACGTGGTGCCGAGCGCGTCGCCGACGGCGAGGCCGAGGACGGCGCCGATCTTGCGGTCGTTGGACATGGTGTATAAAAGACACTCTAACAGAAGGAGAGATCTCCGTCGAGGACGTTTTTTTGGACCGCGCGCCAGATCGTGATCGACTGGCCCTCGTGATCGACCCTGCCGCGCATGCGCGCCTCGATGGTTGGAAGCAGTCCCTGCTCGACTCCGGAGACCCGCTGCTCGATCTCGGCGATGGCGGGCTGCCGGTGCGAGGCGATCCGGTCCGCCTCGCGTTCGTGCTCGGCGCCGGCGGCGGCCTCGAGCTCGATGCCGACGATCGCCAGATCGCGCCGCTGCGGCGCGCGGCGCGCGACGCGCGCGGCGATGGCGATCACGCGCTGTGGCTCGGCCTGGGCTTGCTCGCCTGGGATCGCGGGCGGCTCGCGCCGGTCGTGCTGTGGCCGGTGGAGCTCGCGGCCGACGGCCGGCTCGTCACCGCCACGGGGCGCGCGCCGCGCCTCAACGACATGCTCGCCCACGCGCTGCGCGCGCACGACGCGACACTGGAGATGCAGGGCGAGCTCGAGCTCGCCGAGGTGCTGCGCGCGGCCGGCGCGATCGCCGATGGCCACGCCGACTGGCGGCTCGAGCGCACCGCGCGGCTCGCGATCTGCTCGTTCGCGCGCTTCGACCTGTGGCGAGATGTCGACAGTCGCGAGCTCGCGGCCAGCGCGCCGGTCGCGTGGATCTCGGGCGCGCTGCCGAGGCCCGAGCTGCCGGCGCCGCTCGCCGAGGTCGTCGCGCCGCTCGACGCCGACGCGAGTCAGCTCGCCGCGATCGGCGCGGCCGCGGCCGGCGGCAGCTTCGTGCTGCACGGCCCGCCGGGCACCGGCAAGTCGCAGACGATCGCGAACATCGTCGTCGACTGCACGAGCCGCGGCAAGACCGTGCTCGTCGTCAGCGACCGGATCGCGGCGCTCGACAGCGTCCGCAAGCGGCTCGCCGCGCTCGGGCTCGCCGACTTCTGCGCCGCGCTGCACGGCGCGCCGGCGGCGGTGATCGAGACGCTCGGCCGCGTGCTCGATCGCGCGTTCCGTCCGGGCGCCGGACCGTCGACCGATCCGGCGCGGCTCGGCGAGCTGCGCGGCGCGCTCGACGCCCACCGCGCCGCGCTGCACGACGTCGGCGCGTTCGGCATGTCGCCGTACGAGGTGCTCGCGCGGCTCGTCGAGCTGCGCACCACGCCGCGCGCGGCGCTCGCCGAGCGCGACGCGCCGATCATGGATCGCGGCATGTTCTCGCGCCGGTTCAACGCGGTGTGCGCGCTCGCGAGCGCGGCACGCGCGGTCGAGCCGGTGGGGGCGCACCCGTGGCGCGCGGCGACGTTCGAGTCGTGGAGCTACGAGCGGGTCGCGCGCGCGAAGGACGCGCTCGGCGAGTCGCGGACCGCCGTCGAGCAGCTCGCGGGCGCCGTCGCCGACGTCGGC
>JBLMXA010000773.1:0-7612 GCA_050257515.1 Acidobacteriota bacterium
CGCGGTGACGTTGTACGGGTCCTTGATCAGCGCGTTGCGGTACTTGTCGATCGCCTCGCGGATCAGGTCGACCTTCTTCTGGTCGTTCTTCTCCTTGTCGGCCTGCTGCAGCGCCGAGTCACCGGCGTCGGTGAGCTGGCGCGACATCGGCGTCATCGGGTGCGCGGCGGTGCCCTTCTTCGGATCGTCGCGGAAGTCGGCGTTGCAGTCGTCGACGTACTTGATCTCGGGAGGCGGCGCCTCGGCCTCGGCCGGGCGCTTGTGCTTCTCGGGGTTGTGGAGCTTCTCGGCCTTGCCGCCGTACAGCGGCTGGCACGCCACGAGCGCCAGCGCGAGGCACGCCACCAGGTGCTTCACCATACGTTGACTTTAACGTACGGGAGCCGGCGGATCAAACGGCGCTGAAATCAGATCGCGCGACGGACGAACGACGCCATCGACCGCAGCCACGGCACCGCCGCCGACACGAGCAGCGCGCCACCGAGCGCGGGCTTGAGCACGAGCGCCTGATGGCCGACCATCGCCTCGCCACCGGCGATCGCGAGCATCAGCGCTCCCGCGGCACCGAGCGCCAGGACGCCCCAGGTGCGCAGCTGGACGAGCGCGCGCAGGCCGAGGCCGGCGAGCACCAGCGCGCCGAGCGACATCGCGAACGTCGCGGCATCGGGCTTGGGCGCGAGCGCGTAGAGCAGCACGAACGGGAGCGACACGCCGGCGCGGATCACCGAGCGGCCGAGGCGCTGCACCGCGTTGTCGTCCATGTGGAAGCGCTCGCGCCACTCGGTGCGACCGTCGTAGCCCTGGCTCATCGCCTGGCCCCACAGGAACATCGTCGCGATGAGGTGCGTGCCGCCGACGAAGATCAGCACCGGCTCGGGGCCCATCTGCCACATGCCGACGGCTGCGGTGATGAGGCCGTAGAGGCCGACCCCGACGGAGTACCAGCGTGCCCAGAAGTAGCCGGCGACCAGCGAGAAGAACGCCAGGCCGTAGACGCCCGCGATCGCGTAGAGCGCGCGCGACAGCTGTGGCGCAGCCCCCTGCAGGGCGAGCACGAGGTAGACCAGGAAGTAGAACGCGAAGACCACGGCCGCGAGGGCACGACGTTCGCCAACAAACCTCATGACTTCACTATAGCTCGATCCTGACGGAGAGCTACTTGGTGGGGCGGGTCGGGAAGTTCTTCTGGACGATCAGCCGGAACCGCTTGTATCCGGCTTCCTTGGACTTGGCCGAGTACATGGTCTCGACGAGCAGGCGGTAGGGGGTCGACCGATCGGCGATGATCAGGATCTCGGCGGGCGGCGCCTTGTCGGGATCCTGGCCCGACTTGCGCATCTGCTCGATCTCCTGCGCGTGCAGCGCGGCGAGGAACTGCGACAGCCGCGGGATCTTCATGCCGAGCGCGCCGCCCTCCTTCTCGGAGGGATCGACGTCGCCGTTGATGACCGGCACGATCGGCTTGCCTTCGCAGACGATGCCGTTGGGCGTGATGAGGAGCTGCCAGGACTTCTCGGGCAGCGGCGCGTCGGCCTCGGTGCGCGGCAGCTGCACCGAGCCGGCGGTCAGCTCGAGCGTGCTGGTCGCCATCTGGAAGATGAAGGCGACGAGCAGGATCGTCATCATGTCCATCATCGGCATGATGTTGAGGTGACGGATCGCCTCGCCCTCGGGCACGCGGCCCACGGCCTTGCGAACGATGGCGCGCGCCTCGCGCTGCGTGAACGACATCTACTCGAATCCCAGCGAGAACAAGATGTCGCTGAACAGCGCCATCTTCTTCGGATCGTAGACCGCGTTGTCGACGTCGAACACGCGGTTGTCGGGCGACATCGTCAGCTTCTGCTGGCGCAGCTGCGCGAGCGTCTTGGCATCGTCGGTCGGCAGCGCGCAGCCGGTCGTCTCCTTGCCGAAGTCGGGCAGCTTGCACCGCACCGCGGCCATCACCGACGCGATCGTGTTGTACGGGATCGCGCCGTCGGCCATCAGGATGATCTGGTACGTCTCCTTCTTGCGCTGCTTGCCGGTGTAGCGGCGGTTCGCGATCTCGTAGAGCGCGTTCGACAGCGCGCGGTAGTCGTAGACCGGGGCGGGGCGCGAGACCGGCATGCCGGCGGGCGTCGGCGCGCACTTGCCGCGGTCCGGATCGCACCAGTTGCCCTCGCACATGTAGTTGCCGTCGCACGAGTCGCCGTCCTTGCCGGTGCGCGGGAACGTCGCCTTCGGATCCTTGAGCGTGCCCTCGAGGCCCGAGATCGACCACAGCATCATCTTGTCGCCGGTGATCGACACGACGAGCTTGAGCGGCTGGTCGTCGGGGTTGGTCTGCGCGGGCTGCTGCACCGACGTCGACGGCGGCGCCTTGTCGGGCAGCGTCGTGTCGATCTGCGTGAAGACGATGCCGGCCGAGATCGACGCGAGCAGGAACAGCATCAGGTTCGTGACCATGTCGAGGTAGGGGATCAGGTTGAGCTCGCCGCTCTCGATCTCCTCCTGCTCGACCTGATCCTCGCGACGCCGGACGGCGTTGCGAGTCTTCGAGCGAACGCGCTGGGCGCTCAGCTCCATGAACTACTCGAGATCCTCGGTCGGCGCCGCGGGTGCGCGGCTCGCGGCCGCGGAGCCGCCGTCGGCGAGCAGGTTCTCGAACCGCAGGCTGAACGCCTCGAGGTCGCTGACGACCTTCTTCATCGCGGCGGACAGCAGCAGGTGGCCGACCATGCAGATGAGCGCGATCGAGAGGCCGAACGCGGTGTTGTACATGGCCTCGGAGATGCCGGTCGACAGCTTCTCGCGCTGCTCGGCGGGGTTTGCCTCGCCGATCGAGCGGAACGTGTGGATGAGGCCCGTGATCGTGCCGAGCAGACCGATCAGCGTGACGATGTTCGCGAGCGACCACAGCGCGCCGATGCGGGTCTTCACCTCGGGCAGCGTGTCGGTCATCGTCTCTTCCATCGCCTGCGCGACCGCGGCCTCGCCGCGATGCAGCCGGTTCAGGCCCGCCTTCGCGACACGCGCGACCGGTGCGGTCGTCGCGTCGCACAGCTTCTTCGCGCGGTCGACGTTGTTCGCCGACAGCAGCTTGCGCAGCTGCTCGAGGAACGCCTTCGCGTTGAGATGCCCGCGGCCCAGGAAGTAGATCGCGCGCTCGACGATGAGGCCGATGACCACCGCCAGGAAGAACGTGTTGACGATGAAGAACGGTCCGCCTTTTTGAAAGACGTCACTTAGCCAGCTCATCAGCCCTCGCTTCTGTGCCTGATGTTGTAGCGAGACCCCGCGCGTCGCGTCAAGCGAACGACCGGTGGTTTCCGAGACTTAGTCGTTCATCGCACCCGCGGCGATCCAGCGGTCGATCGCGTCCAGCTTCTGGCAGCACAGGATCATGCTCGCCTGCGGCATGTAACCGATGTTGCTCGGCGGTGCGCTCGCCGGCGGTGACATCTTGGCAGGCGGGATCTTCTGGATCATCAGCTCCATGTAGCTGGCGGCCGGGTCGCCCGGGACGATCACCTGGTACTTCGGATCGACGGTCGAGGTGTAGCCCATCAGGTTCGCGTACGCCGTCGCCTGCGGGACGTCCTTGCTGAAGTGGAGCTTGGCCGTGCCGGCCATCTCGTGGCAAGCGCTGCCGAAGCAGTTCGCGTCGAAGATGCTCGCCTTGATGAACGTGAAATCCGAGGCGTTCGCAGCGTTCACGCAGAGCGGCGACACCGTGTTCACCGCGCACTTCGCCTGCATCGGGGCCGACGAGGAGTCGAGGTCGAGCTTGCAGCTGGTGAGGAGCAGCGCGAGAGCGAGGGCTCGCATCGCGGGCGAACCTATCAGATCACAGGCAGTCCAGCGACGCGCACTTCGCCTGCGCGTGCGGCACCGGGGCGGCGGGCACGAGGTCGTCGAACGAGCGCACGGGAGCGCCGGCGAGGAAGTTGTGGGGCAACGTGCCTCGCACGAACGGCATCCAGACCGCCCCGGGGCCGACGCCGGCCGGATCGCCGCTCCACGGCTCGACCCGGGCGAAGCTGATGCCCGGCGGTACCGGGAAGTCTCGCACCTTCGTGCGCGGGTGAGCCTTCTGCATGAAGTCGAGCCAGATCCCCGCCGACACGTCGCCGCCGGTGATCTTGTCGCCGATCGGCTTGGAGTCGTCGCGGCCGACCCACACCGAGCACAACAGGTCGGTCGTGAAGCCGTTGAACCACGCATCCTTGAAGTTCGCGCTCGTGCCGGTCTTGCCGGCGGTCGGCCGGCCGAGCGCGGCGGCGCGCCGCGCGGTGCCCCGCTGGACGACGCCCTTCATCATGTTGACGACGACGTAG
Organism: Acidobacteriota bacterium; assembly: GCA_050257515.1. GTDB lineage: Bacteria > Myxococcota_A > Polyangia > Haliangiales > Haliangiaceae > JABFXX01. Next base: position 4,320 of record JBLMXA010000773.1, read on the forward strand.
TCGATCTCGGGCGACACGACCTGCGGCCCGGGCGGCGCGTTGCGGAGGTCCTCGACCACGCGGCCGGACGTGTCGGTGACGAGATCCCAGAACCGCGGCGTCACCCGGCGGCCGCCGTTCGCGATGCCGGCGTACGCGCCCGACACCTCGAGCAGCGTGAGATCGGGCGTGCCGAGGCTGATCGAGATGTGGCGCGGGATCGGCGACGTGATGCCGTACCCGCGCATGATCTCGATGATGCGATCGAGGCCGACCGCGACCGCGATCTGCACGCTGATCGTGTTGAGCGAGAACGCGATCGCGGTCATCAGCGTGACGTCGCCGAGGTACTTGTTGTCGTAGTTCGCGGGCGTCCACACGCCGGTCGCGGTGGTCACCGAGAACGGACCGTCGTGCATGTGATCGACCGGCGTCTTGCCGCTCTCGAGCGCCGCCGTGTAGATGAACGGCTTGATCGACGAGCCGACCTGGCGGTGCGCCTGCGTCGCGCGGTCGTACTGCGACGCCGTCCAGTCGTAGCCGCCGACCATCGCGAGCACGCGCCCGGTGTGGGGATCGATCACGGTCATCGCGCCCTGCAGCGACGGACGCTGCGCGAGCGTCGCGGTCTTGCCGTCCTCGGACAGCCGCACGGCCAGCAGGTCGCCGAGCTTGACGGTCTCGCCGTGCTTGCCCTGCCACGCGAGGACGTCCTTCGTGTCGGCCTCGCCGAGCGGCAGCCGCTTCGGCCCGAGATCGACGAGGACGCCGACGCCCCCACCCGGCCGCTGGCGGCCGGGATTTCGATCGACCGGCAGCTCGACGACCATCGCGCCGTAGCGCTGCACGGGCAGCAGCTGATCGGCGAGCGCGGTCGTGTCGTCGGACGCGCCGGTGAGCGGGTGCGCCGGGCCGCCGGTCCACGCGCCGCGCTGGTCGAGCGCGACCTTGCCGATCGAGCCGCGGAACCCGAGCCTGCGATCGAGCTGCTCGAGCCCCTTGCGCAGCGCGCCCTCGGCGGCTGCCTGCATGCGCGTGTCGAGCGTCGAGTAGAAGCGCAGCCCGCCGCGGAACAGCTCGCCGTTGCCGTAGCGCTCGGTCGCGAGCCTGCGGACGTGCTCGACGAAGTAGGGCGACGCGAGGTGGTTGATGTCGCTGTCGTCGACGAGCGCGATCGGCTCGACGAGCGCGGCCTGGTACTCGGCGTCGCTGATGTAGTGATCGTCGCGCATGTGGCCGAGCACGTACGCCTGGCGCTCGCGCGCGTGCTTCATGTTGTTGTGAGGCGCGTACTTCGTCGGCGACGCGACGAGCCCGGCGAGCATCGCCGCCTCGGCGATCGTGAGGTCCTCGACCTCCTTGCCGAAGTACGTCTCCGCGGCGGCGCCGACGCCGTACGCGCCGTGACCGAGGTAGACGTGGTTGAGATAGATCGAGAGGATCTCGGCCTTCGTCAGCTCGCGCTCGAGGCGGACCGCGAGGATGACCTCCTTCATCTTGCGCTTGTACTTCTGCAGCTTCTTCTGCTTCTTCAGCTCGGCCTCCGAGAGCCCGAGATCCGACAGGTCGCCCTCCTCGCCGGAGAGCAGCGTCTGCTTGATGATCTGCTGCGTGATCGTCGAGCCGCCCTGCTTGATGCCCTCGGAGTGCCAGTTCTTCCACGCGGCGCGCACGATGCCGGACGGATCGAAGCCCGGGTGCTGGTAGAAGCGGCGGTCCTCCGCCGACAGGAACGCCGCGGGCACGTGCGGCGGCATGCGCTCGAGCGGGATGATCCGGCGGTTCTCGATCGAGAACGTCCCGATCTCCTCGCCGTCCGACGACAGCACGACGCTCTTGCGGTTCGGCTGGTAGTCGAGCAGCTGCGTCAGGTCCTGCGGCAGGTCGGCGTTGATCGTCGTGATCGCGAGGTAGAGGCACGCCGCGGCGAGCGACGCGCCGTAGACGAGCAGCAGCAGGCCGAAGCGCAGCACCGAGAACGCGCGCAGGCCGCGGCGCCTGCGGCGGCGCTTGATCGGGCGCGGTTCCTCGGCCACGGTACGTAGAGTCTATGCGGAGCCGGCGATGGCCGCACGTGCTGCTGCTCTCCCTCTCCGCGGCGACCGCGTACGGGAGCGAGGGCGACATTCCGGACTGGCAGCCCGGGCCGCCCCGGTTCGCGGTCACGCCGTTCGAGAACCACGTCACGAACGGCCGCGCGCTCGACTGGATCATCGCCGAGGCGCCGTTCGAGATCGCGGAGAAGACCGAGGGCGTGCTCGGGCTCGATCCCGCGCTCCTGCCGCTGTTCGTGCCCGGCGAGGCGGTCCCCGCCGAGCCCGACACCGTCGCGGACTTCGGCAAGCGCGCCGCCGTGACCTACGTCGTCACCGGCTGGTTCGACAAGCCGAACGCCGACACGCTGCGCATCGACACGATCGTGTGGAAGCTCGATGGCCGCACCGCGAAGATCGCGGGCGAGTCGCAGCAGTCCGGAACGATGGCGCAGTACCACAAGCTCGTCGGCGACGCGATGGGCGCCGCGTGGTCGAAGGCCGGGATCACGGTGGATCTCGCACGCGGCGAGCGGCTCGAGCGCGTGCTCAGCAAGGACATCTACCCGGTGTTCATGATGGGGCGGGGGCTCGGCTACTTCACCGGTGCGATCAGCGCGATGCAGGCGGCGCAGGGTTTCGGCTCGGGCTCGGGCTCGGGCTCGGGGCCGGATCTGAAGAGCGCGCAGCACGATCTGGAGCGGGCGGTGTTCCTGGACCCGAAGCTGTTCGAGGCGCAGCGGCTGATCGGCGAGCTCGATCTGCTCGCGAACGATCCGAAGGCGGCGGCGCGCGCGGCCGGCAAGTTCAACTACGCGAACGACCTCGCGCCCGACGACATCCCGTCGCTGCGTGCGGCGGCGCGCGCGTCGGCGCGGGAAGCCAAGTGGGAGGTCGCGCTCGAGCTGTATCGCAAGCTCGTGACGCGGCGGCCGTGGGACCTCGAGGCGCGCTACCAGCTCGGCGCCGCGATGTGGCAGCTCGGCGACGGCAAGAGCGCCGAGCGCCAGCTCGAGCAGGTGACCGCGCACGCGCCCGACCAGCTGTCGGCGCGCCGCGTGCTCGTCGAGATCCACGCGTCGCGCAGCGACACGCCGCGGCTCGTCGCCGAGCTCGAGGCGATCGCGGCGCGCGCGCCCGACGACCTCGAGGTCAAGGGCGATCTCGCGACCGCCTACGGCGCGCTCGGCCAGTGGCCGAAGGCGGTCGCCGTGCTCGAGTCGGTCGCGGCCGCGCGGCCCGACGACGTCGCGCTGCTCGTCCGCGTCGGCGACGCGCACC
>JBLMXA010000774.1:0-14084 GCA_050257515.1 Acidobacteriota bacterium
TAGCCGGAGCCGGAGCCGGAGCGGTAGCAGGAGTCGGGCTCGGGCTCGATGCGGATTTTGCGGAGAGACCCTTGGCGAGGAGCAGGCCGCCCGTGCCGGCGAGCGCGAGATCGATCACGAGCACGACCGAGATCAGCCCCCACGGCCGGCGGACGACCGGCATCGACAGCGCCGGATCCGACATCGCGGGCGGGTTCGACAGCGCGGGCGACTGCGCGCGCGGATACGGCACGCTGCTCTGCGGGCGCTGCGCGGTCGGTGGGATGCTCTGGTACGGCGTCGGCGGGAGGCTCGGGTTGGCGGTCGGCGGCAGGCTCGGATGGCGTGGCGACGTCGGCACCAGGCTGTCGTGCATGCCGAACGAGCGCGCGGGGGCTGGCACGGGCGTGGGGAACCGCGCGTCATCCGAGACCTTGACCGTCGGTGCGACGCGCGGGCTCTCGGGAGAGAGCCGCGCGCCACACCCGCCGCAGAACCGCGAATCGGGTGTGTTCTCGGTGCCGCAGCTCGGGCAGCGCATCCCGCCTAACAGCGTAACTCACCGTGCTTTCCGGCGCCTCATCGCGTTGCCGGATCCGACGGTGCCGCTGTGATAACCTAGACGTCACCGGCGATGAGTCAGATCCTGGACCGCGTCCTCGCCGCGGCCCGTCAGCTGGGTGCGTCGGACGTGCACCTGAAGGCAGGGCTGCCCCCGATCTTCCGTATCAAGGGTGATCTGCGGACGATCCGCGACGTCCCCGCGCTCACTCGTGAAGCGATCGCGCAGTTCGCGGTCCACATGATGAACGACAGGCAGCGCGCGGACTTCGAGCAGAACCTCGACATCGACCTCGCGTACGGCACGCCCGACGGCGTGCGTTACCGCGTCAACATGTTCCAGCAGCGTGGATCGGTCGGCATGGTGCTGCGTCTGATCCCTCCTGAAGTGCCGCCGTTCGATCGCCTGAACCTGCCGAGCACCGTGCTCGATCTCGCGAACGCGCAGCGCGGCATCGTGCTCGTCACCGGCGCGACCGGCTCGGGCAAGTCGACGACGCTCGCCGCGATGATCGACTTCATCAACCAGCAGCACGCGTATCACATCGTCACGATCGAGGATCCGATCGAGTACGCGTTCCGCGACAAGCGCTCGGTGATCAACCAGCGCGAGATCGGGTTCGACACGATGTCGTTCGCGCGCGCGCTGCGCGCCGCGCTGCGCCAGGATCCCGACGTGATCCTCGTCGGCGAGACGCGCGACTTCGAGACCGCGCAGATCGCGATGACCGCGGCGGAGACCGGCCACCTCGTGCTGTCGACGCTGCACACGACCGACGCGACCGAGACGATCAGCCGCGTCGTGTCGATGTTCCCGACGCACCAGCAGCAGCAGGCGCGGCTGTCGCTCGCGAGCACGCTGAAGGGCGTGATCTCGCAGCGCCTGATGCCGCGCGCCGACGGCAAGGGCATGGTCCCGGCGCTCGAGATCATGGTCAACACCGAGCGCATCCGCGAGATGATCGAGGATCCGGTCCGCACGCGCGAGATCAAGGACGCGATCGCCGAGGGCCTCCACCCGTACGGCATGACCACGTTCGATCAGAGCCTCGCGGGGCTCGTCAAGCAACGACTCGTCACCTATGAAGAGGCGGTCAAGCACTCGACCAGCCCCTCGGATTTCGCGCTGCTATTCCGCGGCGTATCCGGAAGCGCGGACCGCGCGTGGACCACCGATTCCCCCGACAAGGGAGCTGGCAATGAGTTCGAGATCGAGCATTTTGACAAGTGAGCGAAGCGCTCGCCTTCGTGCGAGCGAAGCGAGCGCGAAGCTCCTTGTGCGAACGCGTGCCGCCCTGGTGCTCGTGCTCCTCGTGTGCGCGGGCGTCGCGTATGCCGGCGGCCGCAAGCGCATCGTCGTCCTCGACTTCGAGGGCCCGAAGGCCGACAAGTTCCACGACGACCTCGTCAAGCTGATCAAGAAGCAGCATACGGTCGTGCCGACCGACAAGTGGAACGGCGCCGCCGACGAGCTCGACGCCGCGAAGGTCACCGAGAAGAACGTCAAGAAGGTCGCCAGGAAGCTCAAGATCGACGGCATCGTCAGCGGCAAGATCGAGAAGCGCCGCGACGAGTACATCGTGCAGCTCAAGCTGCGCGCCGGCACCAGCGGCGAGATGGTCGGCGAGCGCGTCGACACCAAGAGCGACGGCCCGCGCCTCGACAGCAAGGCGCAGCGCGACATCAAGGACGAGCTGCTGAGCGAGATCGAGGATCTCGAGTCGAACCACGGCGGCGGCGGCGGTGACGACGACGCCGACGACGACAAGCCGTCCAGGAAGAAGGCGGTCGCGAAGAGCGACGACGACGACGACTCGCCCAGGCCGTCGAAGAAGGACAAGAAGGCCAGGAACGACGACGACTCGGACGACGACAGCGCCCCGGCGAAGCGGCGGCCGTTCTCGAAGAAGTTCGACAAGGCGAGCGACGACGACGCCGATAGCAAGCCCGAGAAGAAGGACAAGAAGGACAAGCGGCTCGCGAAGAGCGACGACGACGACGACTCCGATGCGAAGCCGACGAAGAAGGACAAGGGGTCGAAGCGGAAGGCCGACAAGGCCGACAAGACCGACGACGACACCGCCGCCGCGCTCGCGACGAAGAAGGACGACGACGACGACGACAGCTCGGCCAGGTCGAAGAAGCGCGCCGACAAGAGCGACGACGATTCCGATGGCGACAGCAAGAAGAAGGTCGCGAAGAAGGGCGACGACGACGACGGAAGCGGCGATGCCGATGCCGAGGCCGACTCGGGGGAGCCCGCGGGCGACATGGCCGAGCAGCTGTCGGTGTCCGAACGCGCGATCGACGCGACCGTCGGCCTGTCGCTGCTGGTGACGCGCCGCCTCAGCTACGACTACGCCGCCGGCCTGACCGGCACGCAGGTGCCGCCGCACTACGGCTCGACGCCGGCGCCCGGCGCGGTGCTCGACGTCACCGCGTATCCGCTCGCGTGGGGCCACAAGCGAAAGGGACCGCTGACCGGGCTCGGCGTCGAGCTCGTCTACGACAAGGTGCTCAAGATCAACTCGCAGAAGGCGTACGGCCCGCAGGGCATGCAGAAGGTCGCGGACCTGGCGACGTCGGCGAGCCACTTCGAGCTCGCGGCGGTGTTCCGCTACCCGCTCGGCAAGGGCGAGAAGGCACCGGTCGTCGGCGGCCGGCTCGGCTACGTGACGCAGGCGTTCACGATCGAGCAGACGACGCCCGACGGCTCGTCGACCGATCTGCCGAACGTGCACTACTCGATGATCGAGCCGGGCGCGTTCGTGCGCTACCCGGCGATCCCCAAGCTCGTCGTCGGCGCCGACATCAGCTACCTGCTCGTATCGGGCGTCGGCACCGCGACCGGCGACATGGGCAACATGAGCTACTACGGCCCGACCTCGGCGAGCGGCTACTCGCTGTCGGCGGTCGCCGATTACCAGCTGACGCCGAAGATCTTCGCGCGCGGCATGCTCGGCCTCGAGTCGGTCAGCATGACGTTCTCGACCGATCCCGCGAAGGCCGGCATGCAGGTGTTCAACCGCGACAGCAACGCGACCACGCAGGACGTCACCGGCGCGCACGATCTGTACTTCGGGGCGTCGGGCGTGATCGGGTTTACCTACTGATCGGGTCCTGACGATGATCGGCCGGCTCGTCCTCGACCGCTTCGTGATCGAGGAGGAGCTCGGCAGGGGCGCGATGGGGACCGTGTATCGCGGTCGCCACGTCGAGCTGCCCCGGCGCGTCGCGATCAAGGTCATGCATGCCGAGCACGTGCAGGAGCCCGTGCTGCTCGCGCGCTTCTATCGCGAGGCGAAGCTCGCGGGCCGGCTGAGCCACCCGAACGTCGTGCAGGTGATCGACGTCGGCGAGGACGCGGGCTGCCCGGTGATGGTGATGGAGCTCGCGGAGGGCCAGAGCCTCGGCGAGCTGATGGCCGGCGATCCGTTCCCGCGCGAGCGGATCTGGGAGCTCGTGCGGCAGCTGCTGCGCGGGCTCGATCACGCTCACGGCTGCGGGCTCGTCCACCGCGATCTCAAGCCCGACAACGTGATCGTCGAGCGCGCGTCCGACGGCGGCGATCTCGCGCGCATCGTCGACTTCGGGATCGCGGTCCTGTGCGCGCCCGACGAGGAGCTGCAGCGGCTGACCGGCACCGGCATGATCATCGGCACGCCGCTCTACATGGCGCCCGAGCAGGCCAAGGCCGAGGCGGTCGATCACCGCGCCGATCTCTACGCGCTCGGCATCATCCTGTACGAGCTGCTGTCGGGACGCCAGCCGTTCACCGGCACGGCGATGGAGGTCGCGGTCGACAAGATCGATCACGATCCGCCGCCGATCGACGGCCTCGATCCGATCGCGACGCGCTACCTCGGCAAGCTGGTCGCGCGCGATCCGGCGGCGCGGTTTGCGACCGCCAAGGACGCGCTCGCCATGCTCGACCTCATGCACTCCGATCCCGACGCGGCGAGCCTCGCGCTCGGCATCACCGACGTCGCGCGTGCGCTCGCCACGATCTCGCTGCCGCGCTGATCACGCATCCATCTCACAGGTGGTAAAACGCACGGGTCATGAAAGCCGCCGACGTACGACGCGCGTTCCTCGAGTACTTCCATCGCAACGGCCACGAGGTCGTCGCGTCGAGCTCGCTCGTCCCGCAGAACGATCCGACGCTGCTGTTCACGAACGCCGGCATGAACCAGTTCAAGGACGTGTTCACCGGCGTCGAGCAGCGCGCCTACAAGCGCGCGACCAGCTCGCAGAAGTGCGTGCGCGCCGGCGGCAAGCACAACGATCTCGACGAGGTGGGCAAGACGCCGCGCCACCACACGTTCTTCGAGATGCTCGGCAACTTCTCGTTCGGCGACTACTTCAAGGAGGACGCGATCGCGTTCGCGTGGGAGCTGTTGACGAAGGTCTACGCGATCGACGCGTCGCGCATGGTCGTCACCGTGTACGGCGGCGATCCGGAGCTCGCGGGCGTCGCTCCCGATGACGAGGCGCGCGCGATCTGGAAGAAGGTGACCGGCTTTGGCGACGACCGCGTGATCGGCCTCGGCAAGAAGGACAACTTCTGGCAGATGGGCGAGACCGGTCCGATGGGGCCGTGCACCGAGATCCACTTCAACTACGACGCGGCGGGCAAGTGGCCGACCACCGATCCCGCGAGCTGGAAGGGCTGGCTCGAGATCTGGAACCTCGTGTTCATGCAGTTCGAGCGGCGCGAGGTCGGCGGCAAGCTGCACCCGCTGCCGGCGCCGTCGGTCGACACCGGCGCCGGGCTCGAGCGCGTGACCTCGGTCGTCCAGGGCGTCCGCTCGAACTACGACACCGATCTGTTCGTGCCGATCCTCGAGCGGATCTCCGAGATCTCGGGCGTCGAGTACGGCGCCGGCCCCGAGAGCGACACTGCGATGCGCGTGATCGCGGATCACGCGCGGTGCACGGCGTTCTTGATCGCCGACGGCGTGTTCCCCGACAAGGGCGAGCGCGAGTACACGCTGCGCCGGATCTTCCGGCGCGCGGTCCGCCACGGCCAGCAGCACCTGCGGCTCGACAAGCCGTTCATGCACCAGGTGTGCGATCGGGTGATCGATCTGATGCACGTCCAGTACCCCGAGCTGCGCGAGCGCCGCACCGTGATCGACAAGGTCACCGTCGAGGAGGAGACGCGGTTCCGCGCGACGCTCGCGCGCGGCCTCGAGCGGCTCGAGGACGAGCTCGACAAGCTGCGCAAGACCGGCGGCGGCGAGGTCAGCGGCAAGCAGGTGTTCACGATGTACGACACGTTCGGCTTCCCCGCGGATCTGACGAAGATCATCGCCGAGGAGCGTGGGCTGTCGATCGACGAGGCCGGCTTCAAGGCCGAGCAGGAAGCCGCGAAGGCGAAGAACCGGTTCAGCACGTCCGACACCGCGGTCGAGGCCGTGTTCAAGCAGCTCGCGAGCGAGATCGGGCCGACGAAGTTCACCGGCTACGAGGGCCGCGGCACGAGCGGCGAGGGCACGGTCAAGGCGGTCGTCGTCGGCGGCAAGCGCGTCGATCGCGCGGATGCCGGCGCGGACGTCGCGGTCGTGCTCGACCAGACGCCGTTCTACGGCGAGTCCGGCGGTCAGATCGGCGACGCGGGGACGGTCATCGGCCCGCGCGCGAAGCTGCGCATCGACACGACCGAGAAGCCGGCGGGCGACATGCACGTGCTCGTCGGCGAGGTGCTGACCGGAACGATCGCGGTCGGCGACAAGGTGAAGCTCGAGGTCGACGACGACCGCCGCGAGCGGATCCGCGCGAACCACTCGGCGACGCACCTCCTGAACCACGCGCTCCGCCACGTGCTCGGTGGTCACGTCGCGCAGAAGGGCTCGCTCGTCGCGCCCGACCGGCTGCGGTTCGACTTCGCGCACTTCTCGCCGATGACGCGCGAGCAGCTCCAGCAGGTCGAGGATCTCGTCAACGCCGAGATCCGCCGCAACATCGACAGCAAGGTCGAGGTGCTGCCGATCGATCAGGCGAAGCAGCGCGGTGCGGTCGCGATGTTCGGCGAGAAGTACGGCGAGCGCGTGCGCGTCGTCTCGATCGGCAGCGAGTCGCTCGAGTTCTGCGGCGGTACCCACGTGCGGCGCGCCGGCGACATCGGCCTGTTCAAGATCCTGTCCGAGGTGGGCGTCGCGCAGGGCGTGCGGCGCATCGAAGCGGTGACCGGCGCGGGCGCGCTCGACTACCTGCGCCGGCTCGAGGGCGAGCTGCACGCGGCGGGCGAGCGGCTCCGTGCTTCGCCGTTCGAGGTCGCACAGCGGGTCGACAAGCTGCTCGCCGATCAGAAGCAGCTCGATCGCGAGATCGAGAAGCTCAAGCAGCGGCTCGCCTCCGGCGGCGGCGCGCGCGACCTGATGGCCGAGACCGTGACCGTCAAGGGCATCAAGGTGCTCGCGGCGGCGGTGGACGTCGACGACGCGAAGGTGCTGCGCGACACCGGCGATCAGCTACGCGACAAGCTCGGCTCCGGAGTGGTCGTGCTCGCCGGGACCGGCGGCGCCGAGGTCAAGCTGGTGGCGATGGTCACCAAGGACCTCGTCCAGCGCGTCCAGGCCGGCAAGCTGCTCGGCGAGGTGGCGGCGCACCTCGGCGGGCGCGCCGGCGGGCGCCCCGACATGGCCCAGGGCGGCGGCAAGGACGCGGCGCAAGTCCCGTCGGCGCTGGCGATGGCACGGAAGTGGGTAGAAGAGCACGCCTGATCCCGTAGTATGGGGACGTCGGGCGGGCGGCATGTTTCACGAGCGCGAAGACAAGTCGGGCGAGAGCTGGTTCGAGCGGGCGGGCGATCGCGTGTGGGGAGACGTCGACGCGTCGGCCGGCTCGCAGGGCCAGGTGCTGGCGGGCGATGCGCCGGTCGCGGGGCCCGCGTCGGCGATCAACGACCTGAACGAGGAGTACCGGGCCGAGGGCCTCGGCGCCTTCATCGACCCCGCCGGCGCCGCCGACCGACTCGCCGCGCGCCGCGAGCTCGCGAGCCGCTTCAACGTGATGTCCGACGGCACGCCCGGCGTCGCCCACCAGAACCAGGTCTCGGAGAGCGAGTTCGAGCAGATCGCGCGCGAGTACAGCGACATCCGGCTCGGCCGCACCGATCTGCAGTTCGGCGCGAAGCCGGCGAACATGGCGGCCGGTGATTATTCGGCGTTCAAGACGAACGCGATGAGCGACGTCGCGGATATTCTTCAGACGGAATCGGGCCGCGGACTCATCGACTCACTCGCGCACGCACCGCTCCAGAGCGATGGCAAGAGCCATCGCATCACGACGATGAACCCCTACCTCAAGCCGAACGGTCAGTTCGATCAGGGTAACAGCGGCGGCGGCGGTAACTTCGGCGTTTCGGGGCACATCGAAACCACGCCTGGGATGACGACCTCCCCCGGGCTGGGCGATTTTCGCGACGACGCTGTCATGTATCACGAGCTCACGCATGCCCATCACGCCGTCTACAACACGTGGGACGGTGACACGGTGGGCAGTCTCAACTGGATGGGAAGGCAGTTTCCGTACGGAACCGATCCCGATTCGGTCAACAAGATCAAGGAATCGGAGTACCAGGCGGTGGGGCTCGGTCGGCATGCCGGCGACCGGTTCAGCGAGAACCGCTACCGCTCCGAGCGCCGCGAGATCGGCCGGCTCGGGATCGGCGCACGGACGACCGGTGCGGAGAGCGATGCAGCGATGACCCACCGCGATCAGTACGTCGTCACGCCCGGGCTCGTGCGCACCCACCCGGCCTTCTCGCCCCCATGAGGACGGCTCGCGTGCTGATAGCCGTCGTGATAGCCGCTGGTTGCGAGCATGATCACCACGCACGCTCCGAGACCAAGCAAGAACCTGCCGTGAGGACGAACAACAACTCGCCGGTCAAGGTGACCTGGAAACTGGCGCGCGACGCTTCCGGCAAGGCACTGAAGCTCGACTACGAGATCGAGAACCGCACGACTGCCCAGATCTACGTGCTCGATCAGCTCGTCACGACCTCGACTCCTGGCTACGAGGTGCTCCCGGATCGCGTGATCGTGCGTGGCGGTCCTGATGACGCGACCGCGAGCCTGTTCCTGGGGTTCATGGATCCGCCTCCAGGCGTGGCCGTGGAGGTCGAGCCGATGCCCGTGGCGAGGGTCGTCGCGGCGGGCGCGAAGCTCACCGGAGCGAAGACCGTGCCGCTGCCGGTGGCGGCGTGGCACCCATACATCCAGTACATGCAGCCCCTCGCGGCGACTCCGACGAAGGCGATCCTCGAGATCTCGTGGCTGCCCGACAAGCTTCCCGAGCACGTCACGGCCGCCTGGGAGGATTACCCGTCGGCGTCCGGCGGAAAGCTGCGGCTACCGACCCGGGCGTATGTCGTGAACGCGCAGCAGCTCGCGCGCGGAGACACCCTGGAAATTCCCTGAACTACGAGTGTTTGACGCGGGCGCTCGGCGGGCGAGATAATACGCCGGGCCTTCATGGCATCCGACGACGCCAGCGCACCACGCGCCCCGGTCGTGCTGCGCATCAAGCTGCGCTACGACGACCTCGACACGATGGTGCAGCGGTTCGCGCCGAACGTCGGCCGTTCCGGCCTGTTCCTGCCGACGAAGTCGATGCAGCCGGCGGGTACCGAGATCAAGTTCGAGCTGCGGCTCGCGAACGACACGCCGGTGCTCGTCGGCGTCGGCCGCGTGAAGCACGCGCAGGCGTTCGATCCGGCCAGGCCCAAGGCGTCGTTCGGGCTCGCGATCGAGCTGATGCGCGTCACGCGCGAGAGCCGCGAGGTGATCATCCGGATGATCGAGCGGCGGCGCGTGCTCGGGCTGGCCGACGTCGCGATCCCGATGCCCGAGGATGCCGAGGCGGCGCGGCGCGGCGAGGTCGAGAGCAGCCCGCGCGCCGAGACGAGCGGCATCGTGCGCGAGGCGATGGCGCAGTTCGCGTCGGCGCCGGTGAGCGAGCAGGTGCTGAAGCCGCGCGCGGGCTCGGGGCCGATCGCGGCGGCGCGCCAGGACTCGCGGCCGATGGTCGCGATCGCGCCGCTCCAGCCCGAGCCGGTGAAGCCCAAGCGTCCGCGCGTGCACGAGGTGATCGCGCGCGCGAACGAGACCTCGGGTCCGGTGGCCGCGCTGCCCGAGCTGGACGACGCGCAGATCGATCTCGCGAAGGTGATCTCGCGCGCGCGGGTGCTCGCGCAGGCGACCGGCGCCGACGATCTCGACGCCCAGCTCGCCGCGCTGCGCGAGTCGGCCGCCGCGCCGGTCGAGATCAGCGTCGAGGCCGCATCGGCGGAGCTGGCGCGCCAGCTCGGCGGCGCGGGCGTGTCGCGCCGCGACCGCAGCGCGCGCTGGGAGCCGCCGCCGGCGGTCGTCGCGAAGTCGGAGCCGGTGGCGGCGCCGGCGGCCGAGCCCGAGCCCGTGCGCGGGGAGCCCGAGATCGTCGCGCCCGAGCCGGCGGCGACCGACGTCGAGGCGCACGAGCGGTTCGCGCCCGCCGAGGAGATCCGCACCGAGCCCGGCGCGTACGACCCGCCGGCGAGCCCGATGATCGACGACGATGCCGACCTCGACGCGTTCGAGCGCGCGCTCGATGCGGCGATCGTGCACACCGGGCACTCGCGGCCGGCGCCGCCGCGCGACCAGCCGGAGCCCGAGGACGACGAGCCGCTCGAGCTGAACGATCGCGTCGAGCAGCTCGACAGCATGGATCTCGAGCCCGCCGACGACGGCGCCGACGGCGAGCGCACGCAGATCGGCGCGGTGATGGTCGAGCCCGGCGCGTTTGCGGCGCAGGAGCTGATGGCCGACGCCGGCGACAGCGGCCAGCTCGCCGACCGGCTCGACGAGCAGCTCGCCGCCGCCGAGGCCGAGGCCGACGCCGATTTCGCGATCGCGATGCAGCCGGCGCCGGAGGGCTACGATCCGTACGCGGCCGGGGTGCCCGAGCCGGTCCCGGGCGCGTACGGCGAGCCGCCGGCCGGCGCGTTCGACGACGACGAGCCGTCCGAGGAGATCGACGACCTCGACGTGCTCGCGGTCGCCGACGCCGACGACGCCGACCTGCTCGACTCCGAGGGCGAGCGCGAGGTCAGCGGATCGGCGGCCGTCGCCCCCGAGCCGTCGTACAGCTTCGTGCAGCGGCTCGCGCTCGACGACGAGCAGCCGCCCGAGCACCTGCCGCCCGAGCACCTGCCGCCCGAGCACCTCGACGAAGACCCGCTGTACGCGGAGGCGCCGCGCTATCCCCAGCCAGTGCAGCGCGCGGCGACCTACGATCCGCCGAGCGGCGGCTACACGATCGCGCAGGACTATCCCGACGAGCCCGAGGAGTTCGACGAGCCGCACGCGTTTGCCCAGATGCGCCGCCCGGTGACGCAGCCGCCGCCGAACGTGCCGCGCGCGCAGTCGCCGGTGCGCGACTACGATCTCGAGTCGGCGCTCGAGGGCCTCGATCCCGACGTCGATCTCGCGCCGCCGAAGGTGAACCCGCACACCGGCTCGCGACCGGTCCGCCTGCCGGGGCTCCCCGAGCCGCGCACTCCGCGCCGCCCGACCGAGGACGACGACGGCGTGCTGATCGACTTCGACGACGACGACTGAGGGCGATCGATCGCAGCTCGCCCGCAGCGAAGCGAGGACGAGCTCACCTTGGCCCGAAGGAGTGCCGCGAAGCGGCCGACTGACCGCGCGCTAGGCGAGCCCGGGATGCGCGAGCGCCCGGATCAGCGCCGGGCGGTCGCCGGCGTGGCGGCGCCACACGTCGATGATGTGGTCGGCCTGGGTGCGGCCGCTCGCCGCGACCGCCTCGACCGGAGCGAGCAGCGCGGCCGACGCCGGCGCGACGCGCGACAGGCCGTCGCGCGCGATCGCCACGAGCTGCTTCGCGAGCTCGCCGATGGTGTGGTTGCCGGCGCGCGCGGCGAGCCCGGCGCGCGGCACGTCGTCGGCGAGGCGCTGGCGCTCGTCGAACGACAGCTGCGCGGTGAGCGCGGTCGCCGCGGCGCGCGCGGTCGCGTCGTACAGCACGCCGCGCATCATCGGCGCGAGCGCCTCGATCATTGCGAGCGAGCCGCAGTCGCAGCCGCGCACCTCGATGAACTTCTTGAGCCGGCCCTCGGGGAACAGCGTCGACAGGTGCAGCGCCCAGTCGGCGCGCGTCGCGTGCTCGCCGTTCCAGCCCTCCGCCATGAACTTGCGGAACGTCAGGTCCGGCGGCACCGGGAGGTAGCCTCCGCGGTAGACGAAGTACATCGGCACGTCGAGCGCCCACTCGGTGTAGGCGGTGAAGATGTCGTCGCGCTCGAACACGAACGGCAGCAGGCCGGCGCGGGCGCGGTCGGTGTCGCGCCAGATCCACGCGCGGTACGTCTGGTACGCGCTGACCTGCTCGTCGACGATCGGCGAGGCCGCCCACAGCGCGGTGAGGATCGACGTGATCGAGTACAGGCAGCGCATCTTCGCGGAGGCGTCGGCCTCGTCGGCGAAGTCGAGGTTCACCTGCACGGTCGCGGTGCGCACCATCATGTCGAGGCCGCGCGTGCCGACGGTCGGCATGTACGCGCGCATGACGTCATAGCGCTGCTTCGGCATCCACGGGATGTCGCCGCGCTTGCCGAACGGCCGCAGGCCGATCGAGAGCCACGCGAGCCCCAGATCGCGCGACACCGCCGCGAGCTCGCTGACGTGCCCCTCGAGCTCGGTGACGAACTCGCGGTCGTCGTGGACGGGCCGTGCGGCGAGCTCGAACTGACCGCCGGGCTCGATCGTCAGCTGCGAATCGCCGCGCAGCACCGCGATCGTGTACCCGTTCTCGCGGACCAGATCGTGGTCGACGGCGGCGGTCGGCTTGCCGCCGCGCGCGGCGAACCGCGCGAGCAGCTCGCCGATCCCGTGCGGGCCGTCGTACGGCGGCGCCTCGCCGGTCGCGCGCACGACGCCGATCAGCTCGTGCTCGGTGCCGACCCGCCAGTCGCGCGCCGGCTTGCCCGCGGCCGCGAAGTACGCGAGCAGGTCGTCCATGCTGCGGACCGGGACCGCATCGTGTTCGTCGACCAGATGCACGAGGGTCGAGGGACTCTAGGGGCTCATCGGAGGTCCGTCAACCCGATGGACACGACCTCGCCGATCGGGCGGGCGTGATAGTGTGTTGCGCGTGCTGGATCGCGTGTTCGATCGTCTCGCGCCCGAGCGCGCGCGTCTGCTCGAGCTGCTGCGCACGCGCGCGTTTGCCGAGCGCGAGGTGACGCTGTCCTCGGGCCTCAAGTCGAGCTTCTACATCGACTGCAAGCAGGTCAGCCTGCACGCCGAGGGCGCGACGCTGATCGGCGAGCTGTTCCACGCGGCGATCGAGGCGATCGCGCCGCAGGCGGTCGCGGTCGGCGGGCTCACGCTCGGCGCCGATCCGCTCGCCACCGCGACGAGCGTGATCAGCTTCCAGCGCGGCAAGCCGCGCGCGGCGTTCATCGTGCGCAAGGAGCCGAAGGGGCACGGCACCGGCCAGTGGATCGAGAGCGCGGGCCTGCCGGCCGGATCGCCGGTCGTGATCCTCGAGGATGTCGTGACGACCGGCGCGTCGACGTTGCGCGCGATCGAGCGCGCGCGCGAGGGCGGCCTGAACGTGCTGCACGCGCTCGGCCTCGTCGACCGCCTCGAGGGCGGCCGCGAGGCGATCACCGCGACCGGCGTGGCGCTCGACACGCTGTTCACCCGGCGCGACTTCCTGCCGTCATGAAGAAGCTGCTCGCCCTCGTCGTGCTCTGCGCGTGCGGCGCCGCGCCGCCGCCGATCCGGCTCACCGAGGACTGGCACGCGTGCGGCGGCGACTATGCGGCGATCACGGACAGCTGGACGCGGCGCGGCGTGCTGCGCGGCCAGTACCAGGAAGTGCTCGACGTCGCGGCGACGTTCAAGGCGCCGGACTGGCGCGCTGCCCACGCCGCGCGCGAAGCCGACCATCGCGGGCTCGACGCCGATAGCAAGGCGAAGCTGTGCGCGCAGGCGCAGGCCGACGCGGCGGGACCGTACGAGGTCGAGCTCATGGTGACGACGTGGGATCGCAACGAGAACGACCTCGATCGCGGCAAGAAGAGCGTGTGGCGCGTCGTGCTCGTCGACGACACCGGCAAGGAGATCGAGCCGATGGAGATCGTCAAGGACAAGCGCCCGCAGTTCACGGTGCGCGCCGAGTTCCCGGCGCTCGGCGACTTCGCGGTCGCGTACGTCGCGCGGTTTCCGCGGGACTCCGCCGTGCTCGGCCCGAACGCGCGCGCGGTCAAGCTCCGCATGTCGAGCGAGCGCGGCGGCGTCGAGCTGGCCTGGAAGAGCGGGGAGAATTAGCCGCCAAGACGCCGAGGCCGCCAAGGTCAGAAGTAGAATCTTCTTCTGGCTCCGGCTTGGCGCCCTCGGCGCCTTGGCGGTTTATTTCTTCGGTTTCCTACCGAGCACGCGGTCCCAGAACTTCGGCGGCTCGTAGCCCTCGTCGAGATCGTCGAAGCTGTCGGCCGCGCTCGGCACGCGGTGCGGCTGCGACTGATCGGCGCG
>JBLMXA010000775.1:0-7502 GCA_050257515.1 Acidobacteriota bacterium
CCGCGGGCTCGCCGCCGCGCACGCCGCCGGGCTCGTTCACCGCGACTTCAAGCCGCACAACGTGCTGCGCGACCACGACGGCCGCGTGCTCGTCACCGACTTCGGCCTCGCACACGGCCGCGGCGACGAGCCGGCCGCGACCGCGCCGAACGATGGCCCGCCCGATGCGGCGCTCGACGTCACGATGACGCCGCCGCACGCGAACGATCCGGTGCTGTCGAGCACGCTGACCGCGCCGGGCTCGATGCTCGGCACGCCCGCGTACATGGCCCCCGAGCAGTTCGCCGGCGCGCCGTCGGATCCGCGCACCGATCAGTTCGCGTTCTGCGTCACCGCGTGGCAGGCGCTCACCGGCGAGCGGCCGTTCGCGGGAAGCACGGTCGAGGAGCTGCACCGCGCGGCACTCGCCGGCGCGACGAGCAACGCGCAGAAGCTGCCGCGCGCGATCCGCGCGGTGCTCGCGCGCGGGCTGGCGGCGGATCCCGGCGCGCGGTGGCCGGATCTGATGACGTTGCTCGACGCGCTCGAGCGCGCCCGTGCGCGCCCCCGCCGGCGCTTCGCGGCGGCGATGACCGCGGTGGCCGCGTTCGCGGTCGCGGGCGTGGTCGCGCTCGCGCTGCCTCGCTCGCACGGCCACAGCCACGGCAACGCGCTCGCGTGCCAGCCGATGGACGAGGTGTTCGCCGACGTGTGGTCGCCCGCGCGGCGCGCCGCGCTCGAGCAGCGCGTGCCGCACAGCCCGACGGTCACCGCGATCGCCGGCCAGCTCGATCACCTCCAGGACGAGTGGCTCGGACGCTATCGCCTCGCGTGCGACGCACCGCCCGGGCCGACCGCGTACGCGCGCCTCGGCTGCCTGCTCGGCGAGCGCGACGAGCTCGCCGCGTTCACGCGGTTCACCGACACGCTGCCCGCCTCGAAGTTCGACTCGATCGATCTGTGGGGCGTGCTGCCGCGCGTCGAGGCGTGCGACGGCGACTCGCCGGTCGCGCCGCCGCTGATGCCCGAGGATCGCAAGCTGCGCGACCGCATCGTCGCGCTGCGCGCGCGCGTGACGTCGCTGCGCGTCGGTCCGCCCGAGGAGTTCGGCAAGCACGTCGCCGAGCTGGTGACGATCGCGCGCGAGATCGGCTGGCAGCCGATCGAGGCGGAGATCCAGGAGGCCGCCGGTGCCACCGCGCAGCTGCAGGGTCACTACGACGAGGCGCTCGATCTGTTCGAGCGCGCGGCGCAGCTCGCGGAGCAGGTCCACGACTACAAGGTCGAGGCGACCGCGCGGATCTCGCTGCTCGAGGTCGAGGCGATGTCGAGCTCCGATCCGAGCGACCCCGGCCGCGCCGCGCGCCTGCTCGCCGACACCCGCGCGACCGTCCACCGCGCCGGCGACGATCCGGTGCTGCAGCTCTCGATCGACGTGATCGCGGCGCGGCTCGCGGCGGGCGCCGGCGACACCGACAAGGCCCTCGCGATGCTCGAGACCGCGCGCACGAAGCTGATCGAGCTGCGCGCGTTCCGCCAGGTGGCGCAGGCCGCCGCGGACGAGGTCAGGTTGCTCGCCGATCGCGGCGACCTGCAGACCGCGTGGCAGCGCGGGCTCGCGACCGAGCAGGCGTTCTCGGCGGCGGAGCGGCCGATCGTCACCGGCGAGCTCGCGCACGCGATGATGGAGGTCGCGTGGCGGCGCGGCGAGCTCGAAGAATTGCACGCGCGCGCCGACCGCATGCGCACGCCGTTCCCGGCGATCGACGCGGTCGAGCTGACCGGCAAGGTCGTCGGCCCCGACGGCAGCCCGGTCGCCGGCGCGCGGATCGTCGCGTGGCAGGGGCGGATCGCCGGCGATGCCAAGCGGCTGTTCGTGCGCGACGACTTCGTCGGCGACATCGCGATCA
The DNA here is from genome assembly GCA_050257515.1 of Acidobacteriota bacterium. Lineage (GTDB taxonomy): Bacteria > Myxococcota_A > Polyangia > Haliangiales > Haliangiaceae > JABFXX01. The sequence continues at coordinate 1,890 of JBLMXA010000775.1, forward strand.
CCGGCGCGCAGGGCGAGTTCACGCTGCACGCGCCGCGCGCGGGCGTGATCGCCGCCGAGCACGACGTGCTGCGCTCGGTGCCGCGCGCGATCCCGGACAAGCCCGGTCCGCTCGTGATCGCGCTCGCGCCGACGCGCACGATCCTCGGCCGCGTCACGCCGGCGCACGCGCGCGACGTCCACGTCCGCTTCGAGCTCGGCGAGAGCGGTGCGTGGTCGGTCGCCGCGCCGGTCGCCGCGGACGGCAGCTTCCGGCTCGACAGCGTGCCGCCGGGCGGCACGCTCTACGCGACCGACCGCGAGCGCGACGTCTACGCGAAGGCGGCGCAGGGAGACGTCGCGATCGCGTGGCCGACCGGGCCGACGCTCGACGTGATCGTGAAGCCGCAGGTTCCGCCTCCGCCGATCGCGATGACGAAGGAGCAGCGCGCCAGGCCGATGAAGGTGCACACGTACGGTGTGCCGACCTTCGATTCGGTCGAGGTGTGGCTCGTGCGCGGCCGCCAGAAGCTCGCGACCTCCGCGTCGCTCGCGGCGCTCCGCGGCGACGTCGTGCGCGCGCACCCGCAGCCGATCGGCCTCGCCTCGCGCACGAACGACGGCCTGGCGCACTACGTGCGCGACGGCTGGCACGTCGTGATCCCCGACGTCGCGCCCGGCGAGATCACGATCTGCGAGACGTTCTTCGACGGCGCGAGCTGCACGCCGTTCACGATCCCGGCGCAGCCCGCGGAGCAGGCGATCGTGCTGCCGTAGCATGGACGCAAGCGATGGTCGCCGTCGACGCCGCTCCGTTCCAGTCGTGATACACCCGGCCTCGTGAAGATCCACGAGTACCAGGGCAAACAGCTGTTCCAGAAGTACGGCGTGCCCGTCCCGGTCGGCATCCCCGCGATGTCGATCGACGAGGCGATCGCCGCGATCCCGAAAGTCCAGCAGCAGGCCGGCACCGACGTGGTCGTGGTCAAGGCGCAGATCCACGCCGGCGGCCGCGGCAAGGGCGGCGGCGTCAAGGTGTGCAAGACGCGCGCGGACGGCGAGGCCGCGGTCAAGCAGATCTACGGCATGCAGCTCGTCACGCACCAGACCGGCCCGCAGGGCAAGAAGGTCCAGCGGCTGCTGATCGAGCAGGGCCTCGCGATCGATCACGAGTACTACCTCGGCATGCTGCTCGATCGCGGCACCGGGCGCGTCACCGTGATGGCCTCGACCGAGGGCGGCATGGACATCGAGGAGGTCGCCGCGAAGTCCCCCGAGAAGATCCTGCGCGAGCCGATCGATCCGGCGACCGGCTGGATGGACTGGCAGTCGCGCAAGCTCGCCAAGCAGCTCGGGCTGACCGGCAAGCCGGCCGGCGAGCTCGGCAAGTTCTTGAAGGCGCTGACGCGCTGTTACGAGGAGAGCGACTGCTCGCTGCTCGAGATCAACCCGCTCGTCACGACGAAGGATGGCCGCGTGCTCGCGCTCGACGCGAAGGTCAACTTCGACGACAACGCGCTGTACCGTCATCCCGACATCGAGGAGTGGCGCGATCCCAACGAGGAGGACGCGCAGGAGCTCGAGGCCAAGAAGTGGGACCTCAGCTACATCTCGCTCGAGGGCAACATCGGCTGCATGGTCAACGGCGCCGGCCTCGCGATGTCGACGATGGACATCATCAAGTTCTACGGCGGCAAGCCGGCGAACTTCCTCGACGTCGGCGGCGGCGCGACCGCCGAGAAGGTCACCGCCGCGTTCAAGATCATCACGAGCGATCCCGACGTGAAGGCGATCTTCGTCAACATCTTCGGCGGGATCATGAAGTGCGACACGATCGCGCAGGGCGTGATCGCGGCGGTCAAGGAGGTCGGCCTCAAGGTGCCGCTCGTCGTGCGCCTCGAGGGCACGAACGTCGAGCTCGGCAAGAAGATGCTCGCGGACAGCGGGCTCAACATCCTCGCCGCGGCCGACATGGCCGACGGCGCGCAAAAAGTCGTGAAGGCAGCAGGAGGCAAGCAGTGAGCGTCCTCGTCGGATTCGATACGCGCCTCGCCGTGCACGGCATGTCCGGCTCGGCCGGTGCGTTCCACACCAAGCAGATGCTCGAGTACGGCACGCGCGTCGTCGCCGGCGTCGTGCCGGGCAAGGGCGGCACGAAGGTCGCCGGGCTCGAGAAGGTGCCGATGTTCGACACCGCCGAGGAGGCCGTGCGGCTCGCCGGCGCGAACACGAGCGTCATCTACGTCCCACCGCCGTTCGCCGCCGACTCGATCCTCGAGGCCGCGGCCGCCGGGATCCGGCTGGTCATCGCGATCACCGAGGGCATCCCGGCGCGCGACATGATCAAGGTCAAGTACGTGCTCGACCGCGACTTCAAGGACTGCGTGCTGATCGGCCCGAACTGCCCGGGCGTGATCACGCCGGGCCAGTGCAAGGTCGGCATCATGCCGGGCTACATCCACAAGCCGGGCGGCGTCGGCGTCGTGTCGCGCTCGGGCACGCTGACGTACGAGATCGTGCACCAGCTGACCACGCTCGGCCTCGGCCAGTCGACCGCGATCGGCATCGGCGGCGATCCGGTGAAGGGCGCCGACTTCATCGACACGCTCGCGTGGTTTGCCGAGGATCCGGGCACGTCGGCGATCTTCATGATCGGCGAGATCGGCGGCGACTCCGAGGAGCGCGCGGCCGAGTTCATCAAGGCCAACGTGAACAAGCCGGTCGCCGCGTTCATCGGCGGCCAGACCGCGCCGCCGGGCAAGCGGATGGGCCACGCCGGCGCGATCATCTCCGGCGGCAAGGGTGCCGCGGCCGACAAGATCGCCGCGCTCAAGGCCGCGGGCATCGCGGTCGCACCGACGCCCGCGGAGATGGGCAGCACGCTCGCGAAGGTGCTCGGTTAGAAGCGGACGAGATCGACCGCGCTCGGGTTGATGCCGACGAGGTGGACGAGCGCGAACCGGCAGCCGTCCCACGCGAGCGAGCTCGTCCAGTCATGACGGCCGAGCGGCGTCTTCGTGTCGTAGGCGGCGTGCACCGCGCCCTGCCCGTCGATCACCGCGGCGTGGACGAGCGAGCGCCGGTTGCCGTCGGGCTCACCGAGCTCGTCCTCGTTCCACGCGACGCCGACGCGTGCGCCGTCGCTCGCGACCACCGGGTCGGACGTGTGGGTGCGCGCGCTCGCGAGGTAGGTCAGCGGCGCGACGACGCCGTCGCGCAACGTCGTCACGAACGCGCGGCTCGACATCGGATCCGCGCCGGACTCGCCGCCGGCGACGGCGTAGCCGCCCGCGATCGCGGCGATCGCGACCCGCATGTAGCCGCCGGCCTCGGTCGCCGCGACGGCCGTGTGCGTGACGCGGTCGCCGTCGAGCTCGGTGACGTACAGCGTGCGGACGCGGTCGCGATGCGCGGCCCACACGAACGCGATCTTGCCGCCCGCGGCGACCAGCGGGGTGCCCCAGTCGCCGAGCGACGCCGACATCCCCGGCTCCTGGATGTAGCGCGGCGCCTCGAGCTGCTTGCCGTCGCGATCGAGGCGCGTCACGAACAGCCGGTTGTAGACGTATCCGGGGGCCCGGTCCGGCAGCTGGACGAGCTCCTCGCCGACGACGAGCCAGCTGCGGGTACGCCCGTCCCACGCGACGTGCGTGGTGCCGTGACCGCGCTCGGGGCTCGGCAGCGGCACGTCCCACACGATCTGGCCGCGAGCGGGCCGCGCGAGCGCGACGTATGCCTGCCAGCCGCTCGTCGTCGAGACCGAGTGGACGATCGCGAACGTGCCCGCGCCGCCGGCGGCGACGCTGCGGATCGGATCGTCGAGCAGCTTCACGGGTCGCGTCAGCCGCTGGCCGCTGGCCGAGAACGCCGCGTACATGCCGAGGAAGTGCGGATCGCCGACCCGCCCCTGGCCGGTCCAGAACACGTCGAGACCGCCGGTCGCGGACGGCAGGATCTTGACCGAGCCAGCGACGGCGGACGCCGGCAGGATCTCCTTCACGGTCGGCCGGCCGGCCGCACACACCGCGCCGGTCGCGAGCTGCGCGGGCGCGGCCGCGGCCGTACCGCAAGCGAGGACCACCGCGAGCGCGCGCATGGCGATCTCGACGCGCATGCCACGCATCGGATCTACGGCACCAGCCGCAACAGCACGCCGATCGGACTCGGCGCGCCGATCACCGGGTGGCCGAAATCATAGCTGCCGCCGAGCGTGATGCTGGCGATCAGATCGCCGGTGACGCTGCTGTAGGCGACGCCACCACCACCGTCGTCGCCCGAGGTCGAGTACACGTGGTGCCACAGCGGTGAGCCGTCGGCCGCGCTGTACTCGGCGATCATCGCGTCGTTGCCGCCGGCGCTGGTCTCGCCGGCGAGCGGGCCGCTCAGCGTACCGACCCACGCGACGTGGCCCTTGCCGTCGACCGCGACACGACCGGCGTGCTCGTCGAGCGCCGAGCCGAACGACCGCGCCCACACGACCGAGCCGTCGTTGCCGCGCAGCTTCGCGATGAAGTGGTCCTGGCCGCCGGCCGAGGTCAGCCCGAACGGGCCGAGCGTGATCGCGGTGGTGAACGTGCCGGTGACGTAGACGTCGCCGGCGGCGTCGACGGCGACGCGCGGGTCGCGATCGTCGCCCGCGCCGCCGAACGTGACCGCCCACATGGCGGTGCCGTCGGACGCGAGCTTCGCGATCCACAGGTCGAGCCCGCCGGCGTTCGCGGTGATCGTGGTCGACAGGTTGCCGAACGAGAACGAGTCGTCGAAGAAGCCGGCGAGCACGAGGTCGTTGCCGGAGCTCGCCGCGCCGCTGATCTCGTCGCGGCCGCTGCCGCCGTACTGCTTCGTCAGATCGACGGCGCCGGTGAACACGTTGAACCGTGCGAAGAAGATGTCGCGGCCGCCCGCCGACGTGAGCGTGCCGTTGTTGAAGCTCGTCGTCTGCTCGAACCAGCCGCAGCCGTACACCGTGCTGCTCGGGCCGAGCGCGGTCGCGAGGATCTTGTCCTCGCCGGGGCCGACGATCCGCTGCACCCAGCCCGCGGTTCCCGCCGCGTACGACCCGATGTAGCCATCGGCGCCGGCCCCACCACCGCCGGCGACCTGGCCCTGACCGAGATCCACCGTGCCGTACGACACGCCGTAGACCAGCGGCGTCCCCGCGTTGGAGTCGGAGTCGATCCAGGCGTACTCGTTGCCGATGTCGCCATGGCGCACCGAGAACTGGTGGGCCGCGTCGGCCTCCGCGAAGCTCGCGATCACGAGATCGGCGCCGCCGGCGGAGGTCAGCGGCGCGCCGCCGAGATCCGCGGTCGCGTTCAGGTAGCCGGTGACCGTGACGCCGGTGGTGTCGGCGACGTTCGCGAGCGGCAGCATCGCCGACAGCGAGCGGATCCACACGACATCGCCGGCGCTCGCGGCGTCCGCCAGCGGCACGTCGCCGGTCGGCGCGTCGCCGCCTGGTGTGAAGTGAACGTCGGGCACGTGGCACGCGGCGAGGACGGCGGCGAGCGCGAGCGCGCGCATCAGAAGCTCCCCGCGATCGAGAGGCCGCTCGCGGACGGGATCACCGCGAGCTGGCGGCGCTCCGGCGCGCCGGTCAGCCACAGCGCGCCCGCCGCGAGCACCGCGGCCCCGG
>JBLMXA010000776.1:0-8545 GCA_050257515.1 Acidobacteriota bacterium
ACAACCGCTCGCCGCGCACCGGCAAGCCGTTCGTCACGATCAACTGCGGCGCGATTCCTGCCAACCTGCTCGAGAGCGAGCTATTCGGCCACGTCAAGGGCGCGTTCACCGGCGCGGTCGCGAACAAGCAGGGCAAGTTCCAGGCGGCCGACGGCGGCACGCTGTTCCTCGACGAGATCGGCGAGATGCCGATCGAGCTGCAGGTCAAGATCCTGCGCGCGCTGCAGGAGCGGGTCGTGTTCCGCGTCGGCGACACGCGGCCCGAGCCGGTCGACATCCGCATCCTCGCCGCGACCAACCGCGATCTCGAGAAGGAGATCGCGGGCGGCCGGTTCCGCGAGGACCTCTACTACCGGCTCAACGTCGTCAACGTCGAGCTGCCACCGCTGCGCGTGCGCGGCGACGACGTGCTCGTGATCGCGCGCTATCTCCTGTCGCGCTACGCGCGCGAGTACGACGTCAAGGTCAAGGGCCTGTCGCCGAACGCCGCGGTCGCGATCCGCAAGCACAACTGGCCCGGCAACATCCGCGAGCTCGAGAACCGGATCAAGAAGGCGATCGTGCTGTGCGAGTCGACCGTGATCGGTCCCGACGACCTCGGGCTGACCGGCGACGTGCTGCCGCAGATCCTGACGCTCGCCGAGGCGAAGGAGAAGTTCCAGCGCGACTACATCAACGAGGTCCTCGCGCTCAACAACGGCAACCGCACGAAGACCGCGCGCGACCTCGGCGTCGATCCTCGCACCGTGTTCCGCCATCTCGAGAAGGAGTCGGAGGACGGCGGCGACGTGCCACCGGAGCCGTCGTGATGGCGATCGCGTCCCGGCAACGACCCACCATGACGCCGGTGCCAGATCCAGGGCGCCCGTCCGCGCGATCTCGCGAGTCGAGACGCGGGGTTAGCTCCGTGGCGCGGCCGCTGCATGACTGCGGGCGGTACGTGCGCATGCTGCTGCCGGTCCTCATGCTCGGAGGCTGCGTGATCCCGCCGTCGCTGTCGGTCGACAACGCCGACGCCGGCGTCGACTCGCCGCCGTCGATCGTGTCGGCGCGCATCGACTCGGTCGAGATCACCGAGCCCGGCCCGGTCACCAACGGCCTCGGCCAGAGCGCGCAGCTCGGACTGACGCTCCTCGACACCGACCTCAGCGACACGCTCTACGTGCGTGTGTTCGTCGACTACAACGACCCGGTGCTCGGCCAGGGCGCCAACCCGACGCCGCCGCGCGCGACCTGTGCCACCGGAAACACCAAGAGCGCACAGCGCACCGCGACCTGCGATCTGACCGGCCTGTGCCAGACCGAGGACGTCGGTCAGACCCGCGGCATGACGATCGTCGTGTTCGATCGCCAGCCGCAGGACACCGGCACGCCGCTCTACCAGGCGATGCCCGACGGCTCGGGCGGTCAATCGACGAGCCGCTTCTACTACCTGAAGTGCCAGCCGCGCACCTGACATGAAGTCCCTCCCCATCCTCGCGCTCGCTCTCGTCGGATGTCTCGACGTGCCCAAGCCCGCCCAGGGCATGTGCAAGGCGACGTCCGACTGCGCCTCGGGCGAGGTGTGCCAGGAGAACGTGTGCTGGGGCGATCCGCCGGCCGGCATGTTCGCGGCCACGCTCGGGCCGCCGAGCGATCGCACCGACCTCGTCGCGACCGAGCTGCCCGCGCTGATGATCCCGAGCGACGGCTGGCTCGGCATGCTCGCGATGCCGTCGCCGGTGACGCTGAGCGGCCGCGTCGAGGCGTTCTGCTCGACCGGCCAGACGACGTGCGACGCGACGTCGATCGGCGCGACGATCACGGTGACGCGCGCGTCGCTGTTCGCCGGTGGCCCCGGAGTCCACGCCGTCGTCACCGCGAAGGACGGCATCCCCGGCGGCACCGACTCGTTCTCGACGCGGCTGCCGGCGGGACACGCCGGCGAGCCGCCGTACGTCGTCACCGTGATGCCCGACGGCCGCGGCGATCAGCCGCCGAGCAGCGGCACGTCGCCGGCGATGATCGCGCCGCCGCTGCGGCTGACGGTCGACGGGCTGTCCGACACGCACCTGCCGCTGACGCTCGGCAGCGCGAGCTCGCCCACCGTGCAGGGCTCGCTCAGCGACGGCCAGCTGACGCCGCATCCGCTGGCGAAGTACCGCGTCGTCGCGCTCGGCCGCTGGGACGCGACGTCGCCGCTCTCGGAGGTGTCGACGGTCGCCTACGTCGGCGCGGTGCAACCGAGCAACGGCACGTTCGCGCTGACGATCGCGGACGGCGTCACCGGCCCGGTCGAGATCGTCGCGACGCCGTACGATCCGAACGTCGTCGCGCCGACCTTGTACCTGCCGAACGTGTCGCCCGGTGACGCGCAGAACGTGCTCACGCAGCCCGCGGCGCTCGGCAACCGCGTCGACCTCTCGATCCCGATCCAGGGTCTCGCCGGCGACGGCTCGATCCAGCCGGTCAGCGGCGCGCGCGTGATCGTCACCGGCCGGCTCGACCCGGCGCTCGGCACGCACGCGGTGCTGTCGGCGGAGGCGACGACCAGCGGCGACGGCATCGCGCACGTCAGCGTGCTCGACGGCGAGGCGCTCAACGGCAGCTACAAGCTGCGCGTCGTGCCGCCGGCGAGCTCGCCGCTCGCCGCCATCTACGACCAGCCGCTCGAGCTCGCGACCGCCGGCGTGCCGGTGCGGCTGGCTCCGCGGCTCGCGCTGCGCGGAAGCGTCGTCGACTCGACCGGCGCGCCGGTCAGCAACGTGTCGGTCACCGTGCGGCCGTCGCTGTCGTTCGTGTGGGCGCTCGACGACGACGCCCAGCAGTTCCTCGCCGAGATCCCGGCCGCGACCGCGGTGACTCCCGACAACGGCGGCTTCGTCGTGTGGGTGGATCCGTTCATCGGGACGGTGTGGGGCGCCTACGACCTCACGCTCGAGCCGCCGGCCACGTCACCGGCGCCGACGTGGACGCGGACCGGCATCCAGATGCCGCGCGCGCCGAACCAGATGTCGCTCGCGATCGACCAGGTGATGATCCCCGAGGCCGCTCATCTTCACGGGGAAATCACCGACTCCAGCGGCACGGACGTGATCGGCGGCGAGCTCCGGATCTTCCAGATCCAGAGCGACCTGACGGTGTGTGCGCAGGCCGCCAACCCCCCGGCAACGTGTGTCCCGCCCGCGATCCCGATGGGCTCGGGGACGTCCGACAGCCTCGGGATCGTGCGCCTCACCCTGCCCCGCCCGTGAATACGGCTTGACCCCTGGGGATCGGGCGACTAGGGTATGCCCGTTCCCAGGGTATAGATGATCACGTTCACGTCGAAGATCAGGGCTTGCGAGCACGACGACTCGTCGCGCGAGCTCTGCCTCGGTGGTGCAACGCCCGGCCGCAACCAGCGACGTCGCTTGGTTCCGGCGAACCCGGGCTCCGCATCCCGACCGGCGCTCCGTCCGGACGTTCTCGGAGAAGCACTCACTCGCAAGGTTCTTTTCAATGACGAATGGCACGACGCCCACCGAGAACGGTGTGGCGGACGCCGCCCCGGGCTTTCTAAGCCAGAGCGCGGCGACTCCGATCTCGAACGAAACCGCTACCACCTCTGAAGCCGCAGCGCCCGGGACGGGCGAGGCGCCCGCCGAGCCCAAGCCGCCGAGCTTCGACGACATGGGGCTGCACCCCGACGTCAAGCTCGCGCTCGACGAGATGGGCTACTTCGCACCGACCGCGGTGCAGACGGCCGTGTTCAAGCCGGTCACCGAGAACAAGGACCTGTTCGTCCAGAGCAAGACCGGCACCGGCAAGACGACCGCGTTCGGCCTGCCGATCGTGAGCCGGTTGATCCCGACGCATCGCGCGCCGCAGGCGCTGATCCTCGCGCCGACCCGCGAGCTCGCGCTGCAGGTCGCGCGCGAGATCACGATGATCGGCAAGCATCGCGGCATCCTGATCGAGCCGATCTACGGCGGTGCGCCGATCGGCAAGCAGATCAACGCGCTGCGCGAAGGCGTCCACATCGTCGTCGGCACGCCGGGCCGCGTGCTCGACCACATCGGCCGCCGCACGCTCGACCTGCGCACGATCCAGACGTTCGTGCTCGACGAGTGCGACGAGATGCTGTCGATGGGCTTCCTCGAGGACATCGAGAAGATCACGTCGTACCTGCCGGAGAAGCACCAGACGCTGCTGTTCTCGGCGACGATGCCCGACGAGGTGCAGCGCTACGCGCGCCGCCACATGACGGCGCCCGAGCAGATCTCGCTGTCGCGCGACTCGGTCTCGGTCTCGGACATCCACCACGCGTACTACATCGTCAGCGGCATCGCGCGCAGCCGCGACCTCCTCAAGATCATCTTCGCCGAGGAGCCGGAGAGCGCGATCATCTTCTGCAACACGCGCGACGAGACCACGATGGTCGCGAAGTTCCTGCAGAAGCAGGGCCTCGATGCCGAGCCGCTGTCCAGCGACCTGTCGCAGGCCGACCGCGAGCGCGTGATGGCGCGCATGAAGGCGAAGAACCTTCGCTTCCTGTGCGCGACCGACGTCGCGGCGCGCGGCATCGACATCTCGAACCTGTCGCACGTCATCAACTACTCGGTGCCGGAGAGCCCCGAGGTCTACGTCCACCGCACCGGCCGCACCGGCCGCGCCGGCAAGAAGGGCACCGCGCTGTCGCTCGTCGGGCCGCGCGAGCTCGGGAACTTCCGCTACGTCCGCCTCCAGTACGGCATCAAGCCCGAGGAGCGGCTGCTGCCGAAGGACGACATCTTCATCGGCAAGCTCAAGCACCCGCTGCCGCCGGTCGGCGTGCCGACGCCGCCGGATCCGGTGCAGATCCTGATCCGCGGCGTGCCGCAGACGCCGAGCGATCTCGAGCGCCAGATCTTCGAGAAGCTGCTCGTCAGCGCGAGCGGCAAGCGCGTGCTCGCGGCGCTCGTCGCCGAGAAGCTCAACGCGCTGTCGACCCGCAACGCGCCGCGGCCCCGCCGCGAGCGCGAGGAGCGTGGCGAGCGCGAGGGCGGTGGCGAGCGTGGTGAGCGCCCGCGCTTCGGCGAGGACGGCGAGCGCCCGCGTCGCTTCGACCGCGACGATCGCGGCGAGCGCCCGCGCTTCGGCGACCGCGACCGCGGCGAGCGCCGGTTCGGCGACCGCGAGGAGCGCGGCGAGCGGCCCCAGCGGCCCGAGCGTCCCGAGCGGACCGAGCGCCCGGAGCGTGGCGAGCGCCCCGAGCGTGGCGAGCGTCCCGAGCGTGGCGAGCGTGACGATCGCGGCGATCGCGGCGATCGCGGCGAGCGGCGCTTCGACCGCGACCGCGGCGAGCGTCGCTTCGATCGCGATCGTGGCGAGCGGCGCTTCGACCGCGACCGCGACCGCGATCGCGACCGCGGCGAGCGGCGCGAGCGCCACGAGGCGCGTCACGAGCTGGCCGAGACGCCGGCTCCCGCGCAGGACATGACGACCGCGACGGTGGCCGCCGAGCCGCCTGCCGTCGTCGCCGAGCCGACGACCGTCGAGGCGCGCCCCGAGCGCCCCGAGCGCGACCGCCACGAGCGGCGCGAGCGCCACGAGCGCCATCCCGAGGCCGCCGCGGCTGCCGAGGTGGCGGCCGCCGAGCAGCCGGCGAAGGTCGAGGACGTCGCGCGCACGGCGATCGAGCGCGCGGACCGCGGCAAGAAGCACGGCAAGCGCAGCGAGCCGACGCCCGAGACGCGCGAGTTCTGGGAGACGTGGGCCGAGTCGAAGACGACTCGCGAGCCGTCGACCGAGCCGGTCGAGGCCGCGGCGCCCGCGCCGGAGGCCCGCGAGGAGCGCGAGGAGCGCCCGCGCGGCCGCGGCGGCCGTGGCCGCGACCGCGACAAGCGCCGGCACGAGGACGGTGACAAGCGCGAGGCGCGCGGTCACGACGGTGACAAGCGCGAGGCGCGCGGTCACAAGGACGAGGGCCGCAGCAAGCGCGACACGACGCCGGAGCCGACGCGCACCGCGCCGGCCGGCGACGGCAACCAGGCGCGCCTGTTCGTGAGCCTGGGCAAGAAGCACGGCGTGTCCGCCGACGACCTGCGCACGTTGCTCGCCGGCCCGATCGGCGGCGACACGTCGCGGATCGGCTCGGTCAGCCTGCGCGACTCGCACGCCCACGTGCGCGTCCCCGAGGAGCTGGTCGAGCAGATCATCTCCGGCGTCCACGGCACGCTGCATCACGAGCACAACGTCACGGTCGAGCGCTCGCGGGCTTAGGCCTGTAACCGCGGCCCGGGGCCGGCGTAGGCATCGCAGGAGGTTCCTGCGATGCTGACCCGCCTGGCCCTGTTCGCCGTTCTGGCCGCTTCGACCGTCGCGTCCGCCGAGCCGGCGCGCTCGCCGATCCGCGCCAAGCCGTCCGATGCCGTGCTGCGCAAGGAGCTGACGCCGATGCAGTACGACGTCACGCAGCACGAGGGCACCGAGCCGCCGTTCGACAACGCGTTCTGGAACAACCACGCCGCCGGCATCTACGTCGACGTCGTCACCGGCGAGCCGCTGTTCTCGTCGACGAACAAGTTCGACTCGGGCACCGGCTGGCCGAGCTTCTACCAGCCGATCACGCCCGACGCGGTGCGGACGCGGCACGACGCCACCTACGGCTGGGATCGCACCGAGGTCCGCAGCAAGCTCGGCGACTCGCACCTCGGTCACGTGTTCGCCGATGGGCCCAAGCCGACCGGGCTGCGCTACTGCATCAACTCGGCGTCGCTGCGGTTCGTGCCCGCCGACCGGCTCGAGGCCGACGGCTACGGCGGCTACAAGAAGCTGTTCCCGGCGCTCGCGAGCAAGTAGAGCACGATCCACACGCCGATCGGCCCGACGAAGCTCAGCCACTCGGGCGCGTCGTTCGCCTCGCCGCGCGTGTCGCGATCGTCGGGGGCGCGCTTGGAGCTGGCACCGGAGCGGAAGATGAACACGAACAGGAGCACGACCAGCGTGACGATCGCGATCGCGCCGATCGTCGTCGGATGCTTGTCCGCGTCCTCCTGCATGCCGAGCACTGCCAGCGTCGCGAGCGAGCCGGTACGCCAGACGTAGCGCGCGAGCTCGCGCACGAGCAGCTTGCGGGTGGCGCGGCGCGTCGCGCGGTCCTGCAGCGCGACCTCGCGCATGGTCTTGCCGAGCCGCGCGACGTGCTCGGTCGAGACGTGCGCGGTGCTCGTCGCGACGACCACGGCGTTGTCGGCATGGCAGTAGCTGCACACCGCGACCAGCTGATCGGTCGCGACCGCGAGCGGCGCGCCGCACAGCCGGCACGTCGAGGGTCCACCTTCGGTCTTGGGCGGGTGCGCGCGCAGCGCCGCGAGCAGGCGGGCGCGCTGGCTCGCGCGGCGGTTCGCGTACACGCCGATCGCGCGCGGCACGAACGCGAACACGAGGATGATCGCGGCGCCCACGCCGACCGCGTAGCCGATCGGCATGTCGTCGGGATTCTTGTGCTCGCGGACCGCGAGCCAGTCGGCGAACCGCAGCCCGCGCAGGATCGCGAACAGCATCAGCGGCACGCCGTAGACGACGATGAACGCGAGCATCGGCAGATCGAACATCCGCGCGAGCACCTTCGTGGCCATCGTCGGCGGTCGATCGAGCTGCTGCAGCAGGCGCACCGACTCGTCGCGCAGCGCGCGATCGTCGTGACGCGCGCGCACGAGCTCGCGGTACGCGGCCGGGATCGGATTGTCCGCGCCGCAGCTCGCACACGTCACGCGATCGGCGTCGGCGAGCACGAGCGGCGCGTCGCACTTGGCGCATCTCAGCACCTCGAGATCAGCCATCCGCGACACGATAACCTGCCCGCTCCACCGGCTTGACACCTGAACATCCGCTCCGTAGGGTGTCGACCTATGGCCCGCAGCACGCTCGGACCCGGCCGTGACGATCCCAAGAAAGAGCCGGACAAGATCGTGGTCGAGGGCGCGCGCGAGCACAACCTCGTCGTCGATCACCTCGAGCTGCCCAAGCACCGGCTCGTCGTGATCACGGGACCTTCGGGCTCGGGCAAGAGCTCGCTCGCGTTCGACACGCTGTATGCCGAGGGCCAGCGCCGTTACGTCGAGTCGCTGTCGGCGTACGCGCGGCAGTTCCTCGGCCAGCTCGAGAAGCCGAAGTACGAGCGCATCCGCGGCCTGTCGCCGACGATCGCGATCCAGCAGAAGAGCGCGTCCTCGAACCCGCGCTCGACGGTCGGCACGATCACCGAGATCTACGACTACCTGCGCGTGCTCTACGCGCGCGCCGGCGAGCAGCGCTGCTACAACTGCGGCGGCCCGGTCGGCGCGCGCACGGCCGGCCAGATCGTCGACGAGCTCGCCGAGCTGCCCGACAAGACGCAGGTCACGCTGCTCGCGCCGAAGGCGGAGAACCGCAAGGGCGAGTTCCGCGAGCTGTTCAGCGAGCTCGGCAAGGCCGGGTTCGCGCGCGTGCGCATCGACGGCATGATCGTGCGGCTCGACGACGTCGAGGCACTCGAGAAGCAGAAGAAGCACTCGATCGAGCTCGTCGTCGATCGCGTGACGATCAACGCGAAGGACAAGGG
>JBLMXA010000777.1:0-7541 GCA_050257515.1 Acidobacteriota bacterium
CGACGCGCAGCGAGCGGCCGGGGCCGCCTTCGAACTCGGCCATCAGCATGCCGGCGCGCAGGCGCACCGTCGTCGCGTCTCCCGCCGTGCCGACGACCTCGAGGCGCGCGGGCCCGACGAGCGCGGCGCGCGCGTGCGGGCCGAGGCGCGCGGACAGCGTCGTGTCGGCCGGCGCGACCAGCGCGGCGGGCTCGTGCTGGTCGCCGCGCGCGAGCACGACGATCGCGAGCGCCGCGACGCCGGCGGCCGCGACCGCCGCCGGCCACCACGTGCGCCGCGCCGGTGGCTCTGCGATCCGGTCCTCGATCCGCGCCCACATCTGGGCGCGGCGGATGTCGTCGAGACGCTCCCCCAGCGTCAGCAACGCCTTCAGTCGCTCCTCGTGGCTCACGAGTCCCTCCTCTCGTGACGCGCGAGCAGTGCCTCGAGCTCGCGCTGACCATGCTGGACACGCTTGGCGACGGTCTCGGGCGACGCGTCGACCAGCTCCCCGATGTCCTCGAACGACATGCCGTCGACGACGCGCAGCAGGTACGCGACGCGCTTCTTCGGCTTGATCCGCGACAGGCAGGCGAGCACGCGCGCGAGCTCCTCGCGCGCGGCGACGCGATGCTCGGGCGAGCTCGCCGGCGCCGGCAGCTCGTCGAACAGCCAGGCCTCGACGATCGAGGCCGGCCGGCGCCCCTTGCGCCGCAGGTGCTCGCACGCCTTGTGGATCGCGATGCGGTGGATCAGCGTCGCGACGCGCGCGTCGCCGCGGAAGCGCGGCAGCGCCCCGTGCAGCGCGACGAACACGTCCTGCGCGAGATCCTCGCGCTCCTCGATCGGTCCGAGGATCCGCGTCAGCCGCCGGTACACCGCGGGCGCGTGCGCGCGGTAGAGCGTCGCGAACGCCTCGGGATCGCCGCCGAGGTGGCGGTCGACGAGCGCGAGATCGCCGTCGTCGTCCGGCGTGCCGTCGGGCGTGCCGTGCGACGGCTCGCGTGAGCGAGCGCCCGCGAGCACGGCGAGCGCGGCGATCACAGCACCACCTCCACGCCGAGCGCGAGCCACGGCGCCCACGCCGGCGTCGCCAGCGCGGCCATGCCGTTCAGCTCGTACCGCGTGCGCGTCGCGAACGCGTCGGCACCGGCGGCGACCACCGCGCGCACGCCGGGCACGATCGTCGGCCGCACGCGCGCGCTCGCGCCGCCGCCGACGAGCACGGTCGTGTCGCCGGCGCCGGTGGTCACGAACAGCGGCATCACCGTCGCGCCGGCGCGCAGCTCGAGCCAGCCGAGCCGGTAGCCGGCGTCGAGCCGCACGACGCTCGCGACCAGCGTGACGTTGCCGCCGAGCACGTCGCCTCCACCGGCCTCGATCGCGAACAGGCCGCCCGCCACCGGCAGCGCGACGTCGATGCTCGCGCCGCCGAGCGCCTGGCTCCACACCGCCGCGGTGCCGGTCACCGCGAGCGTGAGCTCGCGCCGCGGGGCTGGCTCGGGCGGGCTCGCGAGGTCGTCGAGCATGAGATCGGTCGCGGCGAGCGCGACCAGCCGCGCGGCGTCGGCGCCCTGCAGGCTCTCGAGCTCGACGTCGCGCGTGCCGCCGCGCGTCTCGACCCGCACGCCGCCCTCGACCGCCGTCACCCGCACGCGCAGCGCGGCCCCGTCGCGCGGCACGCGCACGCGGATCGCATCGGCGAGGTCGCGCGCCGCGAACGGCACGCCGTGCGCATCGACCACGATCGCACGCTCCGCGCCGGCGGGGCCGGCGGACAGCGCGATCGCGAGGGCGGCGAGCAGTCTCACGCCCCCCTTCAGTCGCCGGAGGGCCGGTCCGCAGGAAAAATTCTTTTCGGGGCGGCGCATGACGACGAAGTGGGCGGAGGCTTACATGCGAACGTTCACGCTCCTCGTCGCCCTGGTGCTCGGTGGCTGCTCGTTGTACGGGAACAGCTCGAGTAGTATCTCGGGGACCCCCCTTCCGGATGCCGGAAAATACGACCCGGACGCGGCTCACTGCTGCGACGGCGGCTGCGGCTATCCGCCGGACGGCGGGATCGAGGACGGCGGAGAGTACCTGCCAGACGGTGGCTACTTGCCAGACGGCGGCGGATGGCTTCCGGACGCGTTCGTGACCGCGGACGGTGGGAGCTACCTGCCCGACGCGCACTGATCGGTTCCGTTCACGAAGTGGATATCGAAGCGCGGCTCTGTTACGAACAGAGTCCCGATGGCGAGCCTCGTGTGCGCGACCTGTCGCAAGCTGATCCCGCCGGGCACGGCGGCGATCCGCTGCACGGTCGCGTCGTGCAACACCGGGCGCATGAAGCTGCGCTTCTGCTCGGTCACGTGCTGGCAGAAGCACGTGCCAACTGCGCGTCATCGCAAGGCCAGCTACACCGTCGAGGGCGAAGGCCCACCGTAACGTGATATTTTTCGGCGGTGCGGCTAGGGACCTGCATCGCGCTCGAGCTCGCCGTCGTGGCGGGCGCGGTCACCGGCGGGTACCTGGCGATCACCCGCACGGGCGAGCTCGCGGGCGACTACCTGTCCGCGCGCGAGGCCTCCGCGGCCACGCCCTCGGCTGCGCGCGCGCCGACGCTCGAGGCGCTGCCGGCCGCCGAGCTGCGCGTCGCCGCGCCACCGATCCCGCAGACCGTGTTCGGCGTGGGCGATGACGTGCTGCTCGCGCCGCTCGGCGCGTCGCCGGTCGCGCAGGTCAAGATCAACCACGGCGGCACGTCGCTGTCGCTGCGCGTCGAGTTCGCCTCGGGCGCGCGCGCCGCGTTCAAGCCGCAGCAGATCCATCCGCAATCGGATCCGCGCAAGGAGATCGCGGCGTTTCGCATCGATCGCCTGCTCGGGATCGGCCACGTGCCGCCGGCGCGGCCGATCGCGCTCGCGGTCGACGATCTCGTCGCGGCGAGCGAGCCGATCTACCGGACCTACACCGCGAGCCGCATCGACAGCGAGGCGATCGCGAAGGACGGCATCGTGCGCGGCGAGCTGTCGTGGTGGATCCCCGAGATCCGCGATCTGCGCATCGGCGCGTACCGCGTCGACGAGGACGAGGGCATCGACCTGTGGACGTCGTACCTGCAGGCCGGCGCGACGATCCCGCGCGAGGTGAAGCCGCTCGTCGAGCAGCTCGCCGCCTGCGTGCTGTTCGACATCCTGATCGACAACTCCGACCGCTGGACCGGTAACAACACGAAGGGCTCCGTCGACGGCAAGACGCTGTACTTCATGGACAACACGCTGTCGTTCTCGGTGTTCACGGTCGGCCACGAGACGAACCTCGGCCCGCTGCGCAAGATGAGCGTGTTTCCGAGGCAGCTCGTGACGCGGCTGCGCGCGCTGACGCGCGAGCAGCTGGTCGCGGCGATCGGCGATGGAGACAACGCCGGCATGGGCCCCTTGCTCGACGAGGACCAGATCCACGCGATCCTGCAGCGCCGCGATCATTTGATCCACTACATCGACGCAATGATCGCCGAGTTCGGCGAGGATGCGGTCCTGGCCTTGCCATGAGCGCGTGTCCCACCTGCGGCAAGCCCGTCGATCCGCTGCGCGCGCCCGCTGCGAAGATCAAGGGCGGCAAGGTCGTCGCGTACTGCAGCAAGGAGTGCGCCGGCGCGGCCGACACCGCGCCGGTCGCCAGGCCGGCGGAGCCCGCGCCCGCACCCGCGGCGAAGGTCGGCAAGCGCACGCCGGTCACGGGTGTGCCGAAGTCGGCGAAGGATCTCGACTCGGGGCCGATCATCGAGATCGTGCACGAGCCGGCGACCGGTGTCGTGACGAGCGCCGGCGACGTGCGCCGCGAGCAGATACCGCCGTCGCGACGCTCGTACACCGACGGTGCGATCGAGATCGCCGACACCGGCCACATCGACGACTACGTCGACGTCGAGCCGCCGAGGCGCCACACGCTGCGCAACCTGCTCGTCGTGCTGCTGCTGCTCGCCGGCGGTGGCGCGTTCGCGGCGTACCGCCTCGGCTACCTCGACGAGTACCTGCCGAAGTCGCACGAGGCGCCTCCCGCGCCGCCGCCCCAGCCGTCGGTGAGGGCCGAGCCGCCGCCCGAGCCGGCGAAGGCGCCGCCGGTGACGCCGGCCGCCGCGCTCGACGAGGCGAGGACCGCGCTCGCCAACCAGCTCGCGTCGGCGACGCCGCGCGTGCAGCGGCTCGCCGCGTCGGCGCTCGCGCGCACCGGTGACAAGCCCGCGCTCGACGCGCTGAACGCCGCGCTCGCCACGGAGACGAGCGACCTCGCGAAGCTCGAGATCGCGTACGCGCTCGCGCGCGGCGGCGACAACCACGGCGTCGACGTCCTGGTCGCGGCGCTGACCTCGCCGCGGCGCGACACCAAGCTCGAGGCCGGCCGCCGGCTCGCGCTGCTCGGCGACAAGCGCGGCGCGCCGGTGCTTGCCGAGTACCTCGAGGTCAGCCAGCTCCGGCTCGGCGCGGCCGAGGCGCTCGCGTACGTCGCCGATCCGAAGGCGCTCGACGTGCTCGACAAGATCCGCAAGGACGATCACGCGACGGCCGACGACCGCGCGCGCGCGACGATCGCGCTGGGCGTCGGCGGACACGCCGACGTCGCCGACGCGCTGAAGGCGATGCTGACCGACGCGCGCCAGAACGCGTTCGCGGCCAAGGCGCTCGCGCAGCTCCACGATCCGGCCGGCCGCCAGGTGCTGGTCGACCAGCTCGCGATCCCCTCGTTGCGCGTGCCCGCCGCCCGCGCGCTGCGCATCCTCGATCCCGCGCTCGACCCGTCGCCGCTGCTGCCTCCGCTGCTCGCCGAGCTGGGCAGCGCCAAGGACACCGAGCAGGTCCAGGCCGCCGAGGCGATCCTGCTGCTCGCCGGCCCGGCCGACTGGTCGGCGCACGAGTAGGCGAAGACAATAGGGAATAGGCAACAGGGAGCCGAGAGGTCTGAATGTCCGGACATTCTCAGCTCTCGGTTCTCTGTTGCCTATTCCCTATTCTCGGATCAGACTGCGCCGCCCGTGCCTGCCGTGCCGTCTCAGCGCATCTACTTCGTGTCGCTCGGTTGCCCGAAGAACCAGGTCGACACCGAGCTGATGCTCGGCCAGGTCCAGGGCGCGGGGCACGTGCTGGTCGACGAGCCCGACGGTGCCGACGTGATCGTCGTCAACACGTGCGCGTTCATCGACGCCGCGAAGGAAGAGAGCGTCGACACGATCCTCGAGATGGCCGAGTACAAGAAGGCCGGCGCGAAGAAGCTCGTCGTCACCGGCTGCCTCGCGCAGCGCTACTCGGACGAGCTGGTCGCGGACATCCCCGAGATCGATCACATCCTCGGCTCGTCGGACTTCCCGTCGATCTCGAAGGTGCTCGCGCCGTCGCGCTCGAAGAAGCCGCTGCCGGTCGTCCAGGTCACCGAGACCCCCGCGTACATCTACGATCACGACGCGCCGCGCGTGCGCATCGGCGCGCACCACTCGGCGTACGTCAAGATCGCCGAGGGCTGCGATCGGCCGTGCGCGTTCTGCATCATCCCCAAGCTGCGCGGCCCGCAGCGCAGCCGCGCGGTCGACGACATCGTGGCCGAGGCGCGCGAGCTCGCGGCCGCCGGCACGCTCGAGCTGAACCTGATCGCGCAGGATCTCACGCGCTACGGCCACGACGCCGGCAGCGATCCGGCGACGCGCCCCGATCTCGCGAAGCTGCTGCGCGCGCTCGGCAAGGTCGACGGCGTGCGCTGGATCCGGCTCCACTACACGTTCCCGAGCGCGTTCGACGACGAGCTGATCGCCGCGATCGCCGAGGAGCCGAAGGTCGTCAAGTACGTCGACGTGCCGCTCCAGCACATCGCCGATCCGATGCTCAAGCGCATGCGCCGCGGCCACAGCGCGCGCGTCACGCGCGAGCTCGTCGACAAGCTGCGCGCGCGCATCGACGACGTCGTGCTGCGCACGACGTTCATCGTCGGCCACCCCGGCGAGACCGATGCCGAGTTCGCCGAGCTGTGCGCGTTCGTCGAGGACTCGAAGTTCGACCGCGCCGGCGCGTTCACGTACTCGATCGAGCCCGGCACGGTCTCCGCGATGCTGCCGAACCGCGTCGATCCCGAGGTCGCCGCCGCGCGCCAGGAGCAGCTGATGGAGATCCAGCGGCGGATCTCGCTCGCGCGCCACCAGGCGATGGTCGGCCGCGAGCTCGACGTGCTCGTCGAGCGCGTGTCCTCCGAGTCGGAGTACCTGATGGAGGGCCGCTGGTACGGCCAGGCGCCCGGCATCGACGGCGTCACGTACCTCGCCGACGCCGGCGACGCGAAGCCCGGCACGATCGCGCGCGCGCGCGTCACCCAGGCGAGCGACTACGACCTCGCCGCGACGCTCGAGCTGTAGCCGGCTGCTACAGCTCGCGCCCGATCACGACCGGCGCGCACGTCGACACGCCGGCACCGACGATCACGCGCGAGCTGGTGGGCGTCGTGCTCTTGATGTTCCCGTTCATGCCGTCGATCTGGTAGACGGTCGTCGACGTCTCGGAGTCCTTCATCAGGAAGATCCAGAAGTCGCCGCCCCAGAACGCGAACGCCCACGCCGTCGGGCTGCCCGCGAGCGAGCTCTCGGGATAGGTGGTCGCCGCGCTGCCGCTCGCCTTGTCGATCTTCTCGACGCGCGGGTTGCTCGGGTCGGGGAACCAGCCCCACAGCTCCGCGCTGCCGGTGCCGGTCAGCTCCGGCCAGCCCTGCACGGTGCCGACGTTGCTCGCCGACATCGTGCCGGTGTCGAGCTTCGCGAGCGTCGAGCTGGTCGGCGTCGAGCCCTGCGGCAGCGTGCCGCCGGCGACGAACAGCGTGTCGGTGGTGCCGCCCGCGGTGTCGGTGGAGAAGCCCATGCCGAACTGCATGAGCCCGTTCGGCGAGCTCCAGCTGGTCTTCGTGCACATCAGGCTGTTGTTGATGTCGACGCGGAACAGCTCGCCGTCGTCGTAGAGCACCCACGCGATCGTGTTGCGATCGACGCCCATCGAGAACGGCGACGGCGGGCCGAGGATGCCGCCGCCGGTGGTCGGGCACGACAGCGTGCCGAGGTTCGAGAACGTCTTGGTCGACGGGTCGAACTTCGCGAACGTGTTGGCCATGTCGACCGTGTACACGAGCTTCGCGGAGTCGCTGCAGTTGTCCTGGTTGCCGCCGCTCCCGTTGCTGCCGTTGGAGCCGTTGCTGCCGTTGCCGGCGGCATCGATGCCTCGGTCGCCCGACGGCCCACACCCCAACAACGAAGCTCCCAGGACGAGCGCGATCCCCGCGTACTTCATGGGCGGAAATTAACAAGTTCTCGCGCAGCGAGGTTGTGCAAAGTGCTGCGCAAGCGGCGAACTACGCTTCGAGACGGCGGATCCGGCCCAGCCCGACGGCGAGCCACAGCGCCGGGATCATCACGATCGCGACGATCGTGATCATCCCGGCGCTGTGGCTCGCCGTCGGGCTGGGCCGGATCCGCCGTCTCGAAGCGTAGTTCGCCGCTTGCGCAGCACTTTGCACAACCTCGCTGCGCGAGAACTTGTTAATTTCCGCCC
>JBLMXA010000778.1:0-4628 GCA_050257515.1 Acidobacteriota bacterium
AGATGACCACGCGCATGAAGCGCATGGCCGAGCACCTGCTCGAGTCGCACCAGTCGACCGCGCCGCTCACGACGTTCAACGAGATCGACATGACCGCGGTCATGGAGCTGCGCGCTCGCTACAAGGACAGCTTCGAGAAGGCGCACGGCGTGAAGCTCGGGTTCATGTCGTTCTTCGTCAAGGCGTGCGTGGCCGCGGCCAGGCTGTTCCCTGGCCTCAACGCCGAGATCGTCGGCGATCACATCGTCTACAAGAAGCACTACGACTTCGGCATCGCGGTGTCGACGGCCAAGGGCCTGGTCGTGCCGGTGCTGCGCGACTGCGATTCGCGCTCGTTCGCCGGCCTCGAGAAGGGCATCCTCGAGCTCGCCGACAAGGCGCGCACCGGCAAGCTCGGGCTGCCCGATCTCCAGGGCGGCACGTTCTCGATCACCAACGGCGGCATCTACGGCTCGATGATGTCGACGCCGCTGCTCAACTATCCGCAGACCGGCATCCTCGGCATGCACAACATCGTCAAGCGCGCGATGGTGGTCGGCGACGAGGTCAAGGTCCGCCCGATGATGTACGTCGCGCTGTCGTACGATCACCGAGTCGTCGACGGTCGCGAGGCGGTGTCGTTCCTCGTCGCCGTCAAGGAACGCCTCGAGGCGCCCGAGCGGATGCTCGTCGAAGTCTGATACGCTGGTCGCGAACAGATGAAGTCGTACGCTGCGATCGCGCTGCTCGCGGGGTGCGGGCGGCTCGGATTCGATCCGTACGTGGGGTCTGGCTCGGACGCCGGCACGGCGCTCGTCGCGGCGATCGCGGCCGGCGACGCGCTGTCCTGCGCCGTGCGCGGCGACGGCAGCGTGTGGTGCTGGGGCGCCGACATGTGCCGGCAGCTCGGCGACGACGACGTCGAGCCCAAGCCGACGCCGGTGCACGTGCAGGGCGTGATCGGCGCGACGACGGTCGCCGCCGCGTGGCGCCACGCCTGCGCGCTGACCGCCGCCGGCGACGTGTGGTGCTGGGGCGACGACGTGCTCGGCCAGCTCGGCGACGGCGGCATGGAGCCGGCGACCGCGGTGCGCGCGCAGCTGCCTGCGGCCGCGAAGCAGATCTCGGCGCAGGGCGAGCACACGTGCGCGGTGCTCGCCGACGCGAGCGTGTGGTGCTGGGGCGGCAACGGGTACGGCGAGAGCGGCGTCGATTCCGCCACGTTCCCGAACGTGCCGACGCCGACCAAGATCCTCGACGGCGTCGCGGCGGTCGCGGCCGGCGGCTACCACACGTGCGCGCTGCGCAGCGACGGCACCGTGTGGTGCTGGGGCGACAACGTCTACGGCCAGCTCGGCGACGGCAACCCGACGGGCTCGGTCGTGCCGCCGCAGCCGGTGCCGGGCCTATCGGGCGTCACCGCGCTGGCCGCGGGCGACACGCACACGTGCGCGCTCGTCGGCACCGGCTACACGTGCTGGGGCAACAACGGTGACGGTCAGCTCGGCACCGGTGACTCCAACGATCGCGCGAGCCCTCCGCCGGTGCTCGCCGCGCAGCTCGTCTCGCTCGGCGCCGGCACCTCGCACACGTGCGGCGTCGACACGGCCGGCGCGGTGTGGTGCTGGGGCATCTCGACGTTCGGCGAGCTCGGGCTCGGCCACACGTACGACCAGACCGTGCCGGCGCAGGTCGCGCTGTCGGGGCACGCGATCGCGGTCGCGCCGGGCACCGAGCACACGTGCGCGCTGCGCGACGACGGCACCGTCGCGTGCTGGGGGCGCGGCTCGCTCGGCCAGCTCGGCAACGGGACGCTCGCGGTGTGGACGCCGTCGAAGGTCGCGCTGCCGGGCCCCGCGACCGCGCTCGCCGCCGGCGCGCAGCACGCGTGCGCGACGGTGAGCTCCGCCGACGTCTACTGCTGGGGTGATGATCGCGCGAGCGAGCTCGGCGATGTCGGCTCGATGGTCGACTCGCGGGCGACGCCGTTCCACGTGCCGCTGCCGGTCGCGACGTACACCGCGATGGCACTCGGCACGACGCACACGTGCGCCCTCGCGACGAGCGGCGCGATCACGTGCTGGGGCAGCAACTACGACGGCGAGCTCGGGCTCGGCATGGTCCCGGGGCCGCAGCCGCCGACGGCGATCCCCGGCATCGTCGCGCAGGCGATCGACGCGGGCGACGTGGTGACGTGCGCGCTCGTCGCCGGCCAGATCGACTGCTGGGGCGGCGACTACGCGGGCCAGCAGGGCGACGGCACCGCCGGCGCCGACGTCGCCACGCCGACCCAGCTCGCGGTGGGCGACCCGAGCGCGTCGTCGATCGCGGTCGGCTACGACTTCGCGTGCGGGCTCGCGTCGGGCGGCGTGCGCTGCTGGGGCGACGACGGCGATGGCGAGACCGGCAACAACGCCCCGGTGGGCATCGCGCCGATCGCGACGGTCGCGGGCGGCCTCGCACTCGGCGCGCCGGTCGCCGGCAACTACCACGCGTGCGCGCTCGACGGCGCGAACGTCGTCGCGTGCTGGGGCGCCAACGGGGTCGGCCAGCTCGCCGACGGCACCACGAACGAGCACGACCTGCCGACCGACACGTGGACACTGCCGGCCTCGATCAGCGTGCTCGCGGCCGGTGGCGACGACACCTGCGTCGTCGCCGGCGGCGCCGGCCGCTGTTTCGGCGACAACACGTTCGGCCAGCGCGGCGACGGCACCGCGATCACGCCGCTCGCCGACACCGCGATCGCCGCGCCGGGCACGATCTCGCAGCTCGCGATCGGCGATGGCTTCGGCTGCGCGATCGCCGGCGCCGGCGAGGTCTACTGCTGGGGCGACGACGCGTTCGGCCAGGTCGGCAACGGCACGTGGAGCCGGTCGCTCGTGCCCGCCGACGTGACGTTTCCTTAGTTGCGCTTGTGCTCCTCGGCCCAGCGCACCGCGAAGCGCACCAGCTCGGTGGCGGAGCGCAGGTGCATCTTCTCCTTGAGCCGCGCGCGGTAGGTCTCGATCGTCTTGATCGAGACGTGCAGCTGCTCCGCGATCTCGCGCGTGCCGAGGCCGCGCCCGAGCAGCTCGAGCACGTGGAGCTCGCGGTTCGTCAGCTGGTCGAACGGCGACGCCGGCCCGCCCGCCGTCGCGACGCGCTGGACGACGCGCGCCGACAGCTCGTCGCTGACGAACACGCCCCCGGCCGCGACCGTGCGGATCGCGCGCACCATGTGGTCGGTCGCCTCGTGCTTCATCACGTAGCCCGCCGCGCCGGCGCGCAGCGCGCGCTCGCCGTAGAGCAGCTCGTCGTGCATCGACACGACGAGCACGCGCGCGGCAGGCGCCCGCCGGCGCAGCTCGCCGATCAGCTCGACGCCGCTCGTCGCGCCGAGCGAGAGGTCGAGCACGATCACGTCGGGCGACGCCGCGAGCTGCTCGAGCGCGCTCGGCCCGTCGATCGCCTCGCCGCACACCACGAGATCCGGCTCGGCCGCGAGCAGCCGCGCGAACCCGTAGCGCACGATCGGATGATCGTCGACGAGCAGGATGCGGATGGTGGACGTCACGAGGTCGGAAGCGTGCAGGTCACGACGGTGCCTCCCGTGTCTCCCGACCGGACGTCGAGCACCGCCCCCAACATCCTCGCCCGGTACTCCATCATCTGCAATCCCAGACCGCTCCTCGGGCCCGCGGCGAGCCCGACGCCGTCGTCGCGGACCGCGAGCACGACGCGCGAGCCGTCGCGCGCGAGCCGGATCTCGATCGCCTGGGCCCGGGCGTGCTTCGCCGCGTTGGCGACCGCCTCGCGCGCGATGCGGTACAGGTGCTCGCGGTCCGGAGCGGGCGGCGCGGCGACGTCGCTCGCGATCTCGACCTTGCACGCGACGCCGAACACGCGCTCGGTGTGCGCGGCGAGCTCGTGCAGCGCGGCGGTGAGCCCCTCGGCCTCGAGCGCGGGCGAGTAGAGCCCGCGCGCGAGCACGCGCGTCTGATCGACGGCCTCGTGCAGCAGCTTGTCGATCTCGTCGAGGTAGCCGCGCTGCGCGTCGGTCGCGTCGTCCTCGAGCGCCTCGACGAGGAACGCGATGCCGACGAGGTGCTGGCTCAGGCCGTCGTGGAGGTCGCGCGCGAGCCGCTGCTGCTCGCGATCGGTGGTCTCGATCACCTGGCGCTCGGCGCGCTCGCGCTCGGTCAGGTAGCGGCGCAGCCCGCGCACCGCGGGGCGGAACACGAACAGGCCCTCGGCGAGCAGCACGCCGAGCGCGAGCACGAGCAGCGCGAGCTCGACCTGGCGCAGCGTGACGACGCGCTCGCGCGCCTCGCCCTCGTAAGCGGCGACGATGCCGTCCATGCCGGCGAGGAACGCGTCCTGCCGCGCGCACGTCGCGGCCGCATCGCCCGCCCGCGCGCCGGCGAGCATCGCGCGGTGATCGCCGGCGATCTGCGCGAAGCGTGCGGCGATCGCGGCCGAGGTGCCGGCCGCCTGCAGCGCGCGCTGGCTCGCCTCCCACTCGTCGGCGACCTCGCGGGCGCGCGGCAGATCGCCGGCGAGCAGCAGCAGGCACAACCGCTGGCTCAGCATGCGCTGGCGTCCGGCCGTGTTGACGATCCGCGCGTCGCCCTCCTGGCGGTCGAGCGCGTGCTGCACGACGAGCTGAC
>JBLMXA010000779.1:0-11432 GCA_050257515.1 Acidobacteriota bacterium
TCGCCGAGCTCTTCCTTGACCTTGGACTGGATGTCCTCCTGCGCCGACGCCACCGCGAGCTGGCGCTGGGTGTGGATCAGCACCTGGCGCAGCCGGTCCTCGACCGACAGCGTCTCGAGCAGCACCTGCTTGTCCTCGTTGGGGATGTCGAGATAGCCGGCGACGAGATCGGCGAGCGCGCCGGCCTCCGTGAACTGCGCGAGCATCTGCTCGATCGCCTCGTCGGGCACGCCGCGCTTCTTCGCGAGCTCGGCCGAGCGATCGCGCACCTCGCGGTGGAGCGCGACGAACGTCGGGTCCTTCGGGTTCGCAGGCAGCTGCTCCCTGGCCTCGGTGACGGTCGCCTCGAGATAGCCGTCCTTCACCACGGTGCGCAGCGCGATGCCGCGCGAGGCGCCCTGCAGGAACACGCGGACGCCGCCGGGGCCGCGCTGGACCGAGCCGAGCGTCGCGATCGTGCCGATCGTGTAGAGCGACTCGGGCAGCACTTCCTCGGTGTCGGTGCGCTGACCGACCGCGAACACGCGGTGCTGCGGATCCTTGAGCGCCGCCTCGATCGCGCGCAGCGTCTGCGCGCGGCCTGCCGAGATGGGCAGGCCGACGCCTGGCAGGATGATCGCGTTGCGCAGGGGCAGGACGGGAAGTGGTTCGGACATGACCCGGTATCCGTGCGTACGGATCATGTCCGGTGCAAGAGCCGTCCCCGATCGGGCAGGCTAGCTAGAACTCGTAGCCGATCGCGCCGCTCGCCTCCCACCAGTGTGCGCTCGCGGGCACGCCGCTCGGGTCGACGACGAGTGTCGAGCTCGGCACCGCTCGGAACGTGCCGCGAAGATCGACGAGCAGACCGCTCGTGTCGCGATAGGAGACGCCGGCACCCATCGGGTACTCGACGAGATTATCGGTCGACTTGATCCCCGTATCGGACGTCGCGAACACCATGCTCTGCAGGTCGTACCGCTGCCAGCCGACACCCGCGAAGATGTACGGGTTGACGTCGGCGTGCGGCAGGATGTTCCAGCGTAGCGCGCCCTCGAGCGTGGTACCGACCAGCGTGCCGTTCGACTGGCCGCTGAACGTTCGCATGTTGGACGCCTGGCCGATGTAGCTGACATCGACGCCAAGCGGGATGTGCGTGCCGAGCGACACGCGCGCGTCCCATAGCCCCGCGACGCTTGACGACAGAACGTTGCGCATCGACTGATCCGTGTAGCCTGCGACGCCGCCGCCGAGGATGAAGCCGACGCCGATGCCGGTCTGCAGCCGCGGCTCGTTCCATGCGTAGCTGTCGTACTGCGGCACGTCGGGCGGTGCGGACGACGTCTCGTAGTAGACAGGCGGATCGGCGCTCGCGGCTCGCGCGGTGACGAGCACGCCAAACGCGATCAAAGAAAACTTCGAATACTTCGCCATGGCGAAACCTCCATGAACAGGCGGCGAGCAGTGCGCGTGCCACGCTGGGTTCAGCCGCTAGCGGCGTTGCGTGGGGTCGACTGTCGTCGGGCGCTCGCCGCGACACCCGCGCACCCTCAGTCGGCCACGAAGCCGCGCCAGTTTCGCATGTACTCCGCAAACGGTGCGCTGAGCCCGCGCTCGACGAGCTCGGCCCGCGTCAGCGGCGGACGCCTCGGTTGCCACGTCGCGTCGCGCGCGCGCTCCGCCCAGTCGGGGTTCGCGATCGCGGCGCGGCCGAGCGCGACGGCATCCGCGCCCTTCGCGAGCAGCCCGTCGGCGTCGTCGCGCGTCCACACCATGCCGGCGGCGACGATCGGGCGGTCGGCGGGCAGCGCGGCGCGGAACACCGTCACCGCGTGCTCGTCGGGGCGCTTGTGGGTCGGCTTCGTCCAGTCCCACAGCGACAGGTGGATGAAGTCCGCGCCGTCCTCGCACAGCCAGCGCGCGACCTGCACGTTGTCGTCGAGATCGAGGCCGACCGCGTTGCCGCGATCCTCGGGCGACAGCCGGATGCCGACGACGAACGAGTCCGGCACGGCGCGGCGGACCGCACGCAGCGCCTCGCGCATCAGCCGCGCGCGGTGCTCGAGCGAGCCGCCCCACTCGTCGTCGCGACGGTTCGCGGTCACGCTGAGGAACTGCGTCAGCAGATAGCCGTGTGCGCCGTGCAGCTCGACGCCGGCGAACCCCGCCGCGTGGGCGCGCACGGCGGCGTCGCGAAAGTCGCCGATCACGCGCGCGAGGTCGGCCGCGGTCGCCGCCCGTGCCTGCTCGCTGCCCGGCTGCGCGCCGGCCGAGGCGCTCCACACCTGCTCGCCGGTCAGCTTGGAGCTCGCGCGCACACCGCCGTGGAACAGCTGCACGAGGCCGAGCGCGCCGGCGTCGCGGAGCGTCGTCGCGAGCCGGCGCAGGCCCGGCAGCAGGTGATCGTCGTAGATGCCGAGCTCGCCGGGCCACGCCTGGCCGTCGCGCGACACGTGCGCGGCGCACGTCTCGATCACGCCGAAGCCGGCGCGCGCGCGGAGCGCGAGCCAGTGCAGCTCGGCCTCGCCGAGCGCGCCGTCGGGCTCGCTCTGCTGGTTGGTCATCGGCGCGAGCCACACGCGGTTGCGCGCGCGCACGCCGTTACGGAACGTCAGCGGATCGAACAGCATCCGCGCGACTGTCTACTGGATGACCGGTCCCGAGCAATCCTGGACGATCGCCGGGTTGAACGCGATCGTCCAGCTGTGCAGCTTGCCGGCGTCCGCCGGCCACAGATCGACGACGACGAGCTGCCAGTCCCCGTTGAGCGTCGCGCCGATGAGCTTGGCCCATGCATCCGACGCCTGGTAGTTGTCGGGCGGCTCGACGTCGTGGGCGTTCCAGCTCATCATCGCGCCCGACTGGTCGGCATAGCCGAGGATCGAAGGCTTCGTCGCCGCCGGCGTCCAGCAGTACTGCATGCCCATCTCGGCCGTGCACCCCGGGCAGTCGCCGTCGGTGTTGACCGGGTTACCGAGATAGACCTCGCAGGCGCCGGACAGCGGGCATTGCTGGCCCTCGAACTTGTCGAGCGAGACGGTCTCGCCGCTGGGCGCGACGAGATCGATCTCGAGATCGCGGATCCACTCGTGGCTCATGTTGACGCACACCGAGACGATGTCGCTCGGCTGCATGAACTTCTGCGTCGGGCCGAAGCCGCCGAAGTGCACCTTCGACGTGTACGTCTGCCGGCACTCCTTCTGACCGCTGCCGAGGTCGAAGCAGTACTGCGGGCCCGGCGTCACGGCCGTGCAGTCGGCGTTCGTCGTGCACGTGACGCCGCCGACGCCGTCGGGCAGATCGACGGGCGCGCCGGTCGGATGCTCGACCATGCCGCACACCGGGCACATGCCGATGCCCGAGCAGTCCGGATCGGCGCAATCGACCAAGCCGTCGCCGTCGTTGTCGATGCCGTCGCTGCACGCGGCCGGCGTGTTCTCGGGACCGGTCAACCCGGGACCGCCGTTCGATCCCATCCCCATCGCGTCGGCGCCGCCGCTGCCTGGATCCGGCCGGCTCGACGGTCCGCACGCGACGAGCGCCCCGATCGCCGTCGCAGCCAGAACAACACGCACGATAGACTTCCGCATGTGAGACCCCCTCGGTCCGCGCGGGACTGTACATTACGGCGCCGCGGGTCGTGCGAACAATTTCGAGTGCCGGGGGGCACGGCGCTTGTAGGGACGTCAGCAGAGGAGTCGCTGATGCGTTCCAGTACCTTGCTGATGGCCATCTCTCTGATCGCCGGGTGCGGCGAGATGACCCATTACATCTACACGCCCGAGACCGCGAACGCGTACTCGAACACGCTGCCGGCATCGAAGACGCCGATCCCGCAGGAGCAGCCGCAGGGCTCCGTCGAGGTGAAGTCGTACGGCATCACGCACCTGCAGCAGCTCGGCGACAACGTGCCGGTGCTGCTCGTGCGGATGACGGTCACCAACGACGGCGACGCGACGCCGTGGCAGGTCGACACGCGCCAGCAGTACGTCTCGATCCCCGGCGAGGGCCGCAGCCGGGCGATGTACGCGAGGTCCGACGTCCAGTCGCTGCCGGTCGTCGACATCCCGCAGCGCACGCGCCACGTGTTCGACCTGTACTTCCCGCTGCCCGACTCGATCGATCGCGCGTCGCGCCTGCCGCGCTTCGACCTGCAGTGGCAGGTGCAGACCGGCACGCGCATGGTCGCGTCGAGCACGACGTTCGATCGGATCCGCCGCGAGCCCGACCGCTACGCGTACGACCCGTGGTGGCCGTACGCCGGGTTCGGACCGTACTGGTGGTACGACCCGTTCTATCCGTCGGTCGCTTTCGTGCACGCGCCGATCTACGTGCACGGGCATTATCATCATCGGTAAACCGCTGCTCATTCTTCGACGTCCACGTCGCCGTCAACGACGACGGTAACGATCGGATCGGCTGAGCCGCTGGCGGTTCTTACCCGCCCGCGTCCGCCGTGCGATCCGCCGGGAACCGCAGCGGCACGACGACGGTCACGATCGTGCCTTGCGGCGAGCGGCGCTTGACCGTGCACTCGCCACCGAGCCGCCACGCGCGCTCGCGCATGCCGAGGATGCCGAGCGTCGTGCCGCGCGGGCCGATCTCGGGCACGCCGATGCCGTCGTCGGCGATCTCCAGGCGCAGGTAGCCGCGTTCGAGGCCGAGCGTGACGTCGACGTGCTTCGCGCTCGCATGGCGCGCGATGTTCGTCAGCGCCTCCTGGAAGATGCGGAACATGTTCGTCGCGAGCGCGCGCTCGAGCTGCACGTCGGTGAGCTCGGAGTGGACGCGGCACGGGATCTGCGTGCGCTGCTCGAACTCCTCGGCCTGCCACTCGATCGCAGCGCGCAGGCCGACCTCGTCGAGGATGCCGGGCCGCAGGTCCGCGGCGATCCGGCGCACCGAGCGCAGGATGTCGTCGGTGGCGCGCGCCATGTCGGCGAGCTTGGTGAGCTGCGCTTCGTCCTGCACGCGCCGCTGCAGCCAGCCGAGGTCGAGCTTGAGCGCGGTCAGCGCCTGACCGAGCTGATCGTGGACGTCGCGCGCGATCGCGGTGCGCTCCTCCTCGCGCGCGGCCTCGATGCGGCCGGCGAGCGCGCGGCGCTGCTCGTCGAGCGCCCGCCGCCCGAGCACGATCGACGTGACGTGGGCGGCGCGCGCGAGCAGCTCGCGCGACGCGGCGTCGAGCTCGCACGGCACGCGGTGGTACAGCGCGAACGAGCCGTGCACGCGGCCCTGCTCGTCGATGATCGGGTACGACCAGCACGCGCGCAGGCCGTGCTCGCGCGCGAGCTCGCGATAATCGGCCCACAGCGGATCGGTCTCGATGTCGACGCTGACGACCAGCTCCTTGCGATACATCGCGGTGCCGCACGAGCCGGCGCGCGGGCCGATCTCGGCGCCCTCGATCGCCGCGTTGTACGCGGCCGGCAGGTTCGGGGCCGCGCCGTGCTGGAGCTTCGTGCCCGTCGCATCGAGCAGCACGATCGACGCGATCGTGTCGACGGACGCGCGCTCGATCGCACCGACGATCGCGCCGAGGATCTCCGAGAGCGGCGCGCCGGCGGCGAGCATCTCGAGCGCGCGGCGCTCGCCGGCCTGGATCAGCTCGCCGGTGACGCGTGCGGTGACGTCCTCGAGCGCGAGCCCGACGTGGTGGTTCGGCAGCGCGAACAGGTTCGCGGCGAGGATGGGCGCGCTCGCCGCCTGGCGCACGCGGAACGGCGCGAGCTCGCGCACCGGCCCGCCCGCGGCGACCGCGCGCGCGACGTCGAGCATCGGGCTGCCCGCGAACGCCGGCACGAGCTCGGCGAGCCGCATCCCGAGCTTGCCGGCGAGCTGCACGCCGAGCAGCCGCTCGGTCGCGGCGTTGAACGCGACGAGGCGCAGCGGCGGCGGCTCGGCCGAGCGATCGAGCTGGAACGCCGACAGCCCGATGTCGGCGTGCTCGAACACGTCGGCGTAGAAGCCGAGGCGCTCCTCGCGCGCGACGTGGTCGGTGATGTCGCGGCAGGTGCCGACGAGCTTGACGACGCCGCCGTGCGCGTCGACGACCGTCTGGCCGATCGTGTCGAGCGTGCGGAGCGTGCCGTCGGGGCGCACGATCAGCTCGCGGTAGCCGAATCGCCCGGGGTGGCGCAGCGCTTGCTGGATCTCGCGCTGGATGCGGTCGCGCTCGCCGGGGTGGATGCGCGACAGGAAGAAGTCGAGCGTGATCGTGACCGACCGCGGCTCGAGCCCGTAGATCCGGTACAGCTCGTCCGACCACGTCACGGCGTTCGTCGCGACCGTCCACTCCCAGCTGCCGATGTGCGTGATCGACTCGGCCGTCGCGAGCTGCTGCCTCAGCTCCTCCTCCCGATCGCCCATGACGTTGCAAGCTACCACGGGTACGATGGCGTGTATGTACAGGGTCCTTCTCGTCGACGATCACGACGTCGTACGGAAGGGGATCCGCGCGATCCTCGAGGACCGGTTCGCGGGAATCCACGTAGCCGAGGCCGGCAACGGCGACGACGCGCTGGCCGCGCTCGCCCAGCCGTTCGACGCGGTCGTGCTCGACCTGTCGATGCCCGGCCGCAGCGGCATCGACCTGCTCGCCGAGATCAAGCACCGCCACCCGAAGCTCCCGGTGCTCGTGATGAGCCTCTACGGCGAGGAGCAGTTCGCGGTGCGCGCGTTGCGTGCAGGAGCTGCAGGCTACCTCACGAAGTCGGCGGCCTCCGAGCAGCTGATCGCGGCGTTCGAGCGCGTGGTGCGCGGCGGCCGCTACATCAGCGAGACCGTCGCGGAGCGGCTCGCGGTCGCGGCCGGCGGCGACACCGGCGCGCCGCACGACCGGCTCTCCGACCGCGAATTCGAGGTGATGCGCGGCATCGCGTCGGGCGAGAGTGTCGGCGAGATCGCCGAGCGGCTCCATCTCAGTATCAAGACGATCAGCACGTACCGCGCGCGCCTGCTCGAGAAGATGGGCATGGCGACGAATTCCGAGCTGACGCGGTACGCGCTGCAGAACGGCCTCGTGTAGGACGGACGCCGACGCGAGGATCCGGCGGCCGCCGACACCACATTCGAAGCTACACCGACGGTGAAGACGCCGCGGATGTCGTCGGATGTGCATGATGAAAGTTCTGGTCGTGGACAGGTGTCGCGGCGAGCGCCAGGCCATCGTGAGCGCGCTGGCCGAGCTCGACGCGATCTCGGTGCAAGGGGCAGTTCCGGACCTGCAAGCTGCGCTGCGCGCGATCGCGACGAGCGCGCCCGACGTGGTCGTCACCGGCGTGGAGCTCGCAGATGCGAGCGCGCTCGAGCTGATCGAGGTGGCGCGGCAGGGCGCGCCGTCGCCGCGGATCGTCGTGGTCGCGGCGTCGCCGACGCGCGACGTGTGGCGGCGCCACCTCGCGGCGGGCGCGGATCACTTCGTCGAGCGCGACGCCGAGCTGCACGAGCTGCGCGAGGTCCTCGGCTCGCTCGCGCACCACGCGGATGGGCGCGAGCACGAGCTGCGGCTGTTGCTCGCCGGCGTGCGCGCGACGGTCGAGCGCGCGGACCGGATGACCGCGTCGGTGCTCGCGTACGTGCGCGGCGAGCCGCCGGTCGTCGACCTGCTCGATCTCGGGCTCGTCGTGCGCGCCGCGCTCGCGCGCGTGCTGCCGTCGCTGCCTCCGGAGATCGCGGTGCGCGCCGACCTCGCCGATCGCGTGCCGCCGATCCGCGGCTCGTCGGGCGAGCTCGAGCTGCTCGTGCTGAGCCTCGCGTTCGACGCCGCGGACTCGATGCCCGACGGCGGCTCGCTGGTCGTGCGCGTCCAGTCGACCTCGACCTCGGCGGTGTATCTCGAGGTGTCGTATCGCGGCACGTTCGGCACGCGCGTGCCGGGCAGCGGGCTCGAGCTCGCACGTCGCGTCGTCGAGCGCCACGGCGGCTCGATCCGTCACGCGACGCGTGACAGCGGCAGCGTCGCGGTCACCGTGTTCCTGCCCTCCGGCCGCTAGGACGGCGGCGGATCCGGGTCGTGTCGGGGATCTTCTCTTTCGGGATCTGGATCGGGTTCGGGGCTCGGGGATTGGACTCCGGAGCGCGTTTGTGGGCGCCGCATCTTGCTCGCGAGCCGCGCGCGTGGAACACACGTGTCGTGGCAGAAGCACTCGCAGAATCGACCGCGCCGACTCGAGTGCTTGTCGTCGACGATCACCCCTTGTTCCGCAAGGGCCTTTGCGCCGTCCTCGCTGGCGAGCCCGACTTCGAGGTCGTCGCGCAGGCCGGCACGATGGACGAGGCGATGCGGGCGGTCGGGGCCACCCCGATCGATCTCGCGATCGTCGACATCATGCTCCCGAACGGCGACGGCATCGCGATCACGCGCCGGCTGCGCGAGCAGGGCTCGGAAGTCTCCGTGCTCGGCCTGTCGGTGCTCGACGAGCCGATCCGGGTTGCCGAGCTGCTGCGCGCGGGCGCGATCGGTTTCGTGCACAAGACGCAGACGGTGCCGGAGATCCTCGACGCGATCCGGTCGACGCTGGCCGGCACGCGTTACCTGTGCCCGGCGCTGCGCGAGGCGCTCGAGCAGCTGCTGTCGCCCGAGACCAAGCTGCCGCTCGAGCGGCTGACGGCGCGCGAGCGCGAGGTGTTCGTGTTGCTCGTCCAGGGCCACAACAACGACTCGGCCGCGAAGACGCTTGGCATCGCCGCGCGCACGGTCGAGACGCACCGCCAGCGCATCATGAAGAAGTTGGGCGCCCACTCGGTCGCCGAGCTCGTCCGCCTCGCGGCGAAGTGGGGGACGTTGTCGTGAAGCGCGCCCGTCCAGGGCGGGTGGACATCTCGAAGCTGGCGCACCAGCTGCGAGACCCGCTCTCGACGATCATGCTGTGGGAACAGCTGATGCGCACGACCGATGACCCCGAGGTCCGCGCCCGCGGCCTCGACGCGATCCGCGACTGCGCGCGGGCGCAGTCGGAGGTCATCGACGAGCTCGCGCGCGCCGTCCGCCGCCCCGCACGCGCCTCGCGCTCCTGAGCGTGCGCCCTTGGCACACCGGGATCGAGAGCGAGCGGCCATGTCACGCGAGCGTGAGGGGAGCCTGCGGGAATCGTGCATCGGGCGCGCGGACCGGATCGTGCAGTCGCGCGATGCGCCGGTGTCCGATGGTCGGCGTTGACTACAAGCGACTCGCGCAAGTCATCCGGATGCACCGCGACCGGATCTTGAGCACGTGGCAGTCCGCCGTCCGCGCGATCCCTCGCGCGCGCGAGCTCGACGAGCCGAAGCTGCTCGACCACATTCCGGAGCTGCTCGATCGCATCGCGCGCAACACCGAGGATCTCGCACGCGGCAGCAGCCCGGATCTCGGGGCCAGCGTCGCGGAGCAGCACGCGGTCGAACGGCTCGAGGAGGGGTTCGATGTCCTCGAGGTGATCGGCGAGCTGCGCGTGCTGCGCAACGCGATCCTCCAGACGTTCTCGGATCCCGGGCTCGGCCTCGTCCACGTCGACGAGATCCGGCTGCTCGACGACGCGATCGACACCGCGATCATGGAGTCGGTCGACCGCTACTCGCAGGTCCGCGAGAAGCGGCTGTCCGAGAGCGAGGCGCAGTTCCGCGCGCTCGCCGACCACATCCCACAGCTCGCGTGGATGGCCGGCGCCGACGGCCGCATCTACTGGGTGAACCGGCGCTGGTCCGACTATACCGGCACGACCGCCGACGATCTCCGCGGCAACGGCTGGGAGCGCGTGCAGCACCCCGATCACCTCGCGAGGGTGACCGCGCGGTTCCAGCGCGCGATCGCGACCGGCGTACCGTGGGAGGACACGTTCCCGATGCGCGGCAAGGACGGCCATTACCGGTGGTTCCTGTCCCGCGCGGTGCCGATCCGCGACGACGCCGGCAAGCTCGAGCGGTGGTTCGGCACGAACACCGACGTCACCGCGCGCCGCTTCCTCGACGACGCGACGAGGGTGCTCAACCACTCGCTCGATTACCGGCAGACGCTCGAGGAGCTCGCGCACCTGGCCGTGCCCGAGCTCGCCGACTTCTGCATCGTCGATCTCGTCGAGGACGGCAAGCTGCAGCACGTCACGATGGTCCACGACGACGAGCACAAGCTGGAGCTCGCGCGCGCGTTCGTCGCCCGCAACACCTACGATCCGGCGCGCCACGTCGGCACGCGCCAGATCCTGGAGCGCGGGCAGCCGATGCTGGCGGTCGAGATCACCGACCAGATGCTGCTCGCGCGCACGCATAGTGCCGAGCGCCAGATCCGGCGCGAGCTCGGGCTCCGGTCGTGGATCGGCGCACCGCTGATCGCGCGCGGCCAGACGATCGGCGTCATCCACCTGATGCTCTCCGAGTCGAACCGCCGCTACCAGGAGGCCGATGTCGAGGTCGTCGCCGAGCTCGGCCGCCGGGCCGGCGCGGCGGTCGACAACGCGCGCCTCTACCGCGACGCGCAGCAGGCGGTCCGGGTGCGCGATGACGTGCTCGCGATCGTGTCGCACGATCTGCGCAACCCCCTCGCGGCGGTCGACCTCGGCGCGACGCTGCTGCTGCAGCGGTTCGGCTCCGACTCTCGCGCGCGCAAGCACCTCGAGATGATCCGGCGGTCGGCGGTGCGGATGGAGCACCTGATCGGCGATCTGCTCGACATGGCGAGCATCAACGCCGGCAAGTTCGCGATACAGCCGGTGCGCGTCGATGCCGGCGAGGTGCTCGCCGAGGTCGTCGACATGCACGAGCCGGCCGCCGGCGAGCGCGGGATCGCGCTCGTGCGCGAGCACGACCTCGCGGGCGTGCCGCTGCTCGTCGATCGCAGCCGCATCATCCAGGTGTTCGCCAACCTGATCGGCAACGCGCTCAAGTTCTGCAAGCCCGGCGACGCGATCGTCGTGCGTGGCGAGCGCGCGGGCGACCGCGTGCGGCTCGTCGTCTCGGATACCGGCCCGGGCATCTCGGCCGTCGATCTGCCCCACATCTTCGAGCCGTACTGGTCGGGGCGGCGCGGCCGCATCCAAGGCGCCGGCCTCGGGCTGTTCATCACGCGAGCGATCGTCGAGGCTCACGGTGGCGAGATCGACGTGTCGAGCGAGGAAGGCAAGGGCTCGACGTTCACGGTGACACTGCCGGTCGCGCGAGAGCCGGCCGCGACCACGTGACTCGCGCTACGCTGCGGGCGTGACCGAGCAGTTCGACGAGGACGCCGCCGCGCACCGCGCGGCCGCGGTGCTCGCGAGGCTCGCCGCGCTCGGCATCGACGCTGGCGATCGCGTCGCGGTGCTCGCGGGCAACGGCCCCGGGTTCGTCGCCGCGCGCGACGCCGCGACCGCCGCGGACCTCGTGCTCGCCCCGATCAACCCGCGGCTCGCGCCGGCGGAGGTCGCGTGGATCGTCGGCCACGCGCGGCCGCGCGCGCTGCTCGTCGACGACGCGCACGCGGCCGCGGCGCCGGCGGGCGT
>JBLMXA010000780.1:0-7132 GCA_050257515.1 Acidobacteriota bacterium
TGCTCGAGACGCTGTCGGTCGAGGACCGGCTGCGCCAGGTGCTGATCCACACCCAGCGCCAGCTCGCGGTGGCGTCGGCGCAGGAGGACATCCAGTCCAAGGTCAAGGAAGAGCTCGGCGAGGCCGGCGAGGGCGACGACACGTCGCTCAAGGAGCTCGAGGCCAAGCTCGACAAGCTGCCGCTGCCCGACGAGGCGCGCAAGGAGGTCGAGCGCGAGTGGGGGCGGCTGACGCGCGTCGGCCGCGAGTCGATGGAGTCGCAGGTCGTGCGCACGTACCTCGAGACGATCGCGGAGCTGCCGTGGGGCGAGCGCACCGAGTCCAAGCTCGACGTCCAGGAAGCCGCGAAGATCCTCGACGAGGATCACTACGGCCTCAAGGACGTGAAGGACCGCGTGCTCGAGTTCCTCGCGGTGATGCAGCTCGCGAAGACCGAGGACAAGGGCCACAACAAGGGCAAGATCCTGCTGTTCTCCGGTCCGCCCGGCGTCGGCAAGACCTCGATCGCGAAGTCGATCGCTCGCGCGATGGGGCGCAAGTACGTCCGCATCTCGCTCGGCGGCGCGCGCGACGAGGCCGACATCCGCGGCCATCGCCGCACGTACATCGGCGCGATGCCGGGCCGCATCCTGCAGGGCATGAAGCAGGCCGGCTCGAAGAACCCGGTGTTCCTGCTCGACGAGGTCGACAAGCTCGGCGTGTCGTTCCAGGGCGATCCCGCGGCGGCGTTGCTCGAGGTGCTCGATCCGGCGCAGAACGACTCGTTCACCGATCACTACCTCGGCGTGCCGTTCGATCTGTCCGAGGTGCTGTTCATCGCGACCGCGAACTTCATCCAGAACATCCCCGGGCCGCTGCTCGACCGCATGGAGGTGGTCGACTTCACCGGCTACACCGAGGAGGAGAAGCTGCAGATCGCGAAGCAGTACCTGCTCGAGCGCCAGCTCGCCGACAACAGCCTGACGCGGGACCAGCTCGTGCTCGCCGACGACGCGGTGAGCGAGGTGATCACCAGCTACACGCGCGAGGCCGGGGTCCGCCAGCTCGAGCGCGAGCTCGGCCGGCTCGCGCGCAAGGTCGCGCGCCGGATCGCCGCGCACGAGGTCGAGCGAGTCGAGGTTCGCCGCGACGACGTGCGCGCGCTGCTCGGCCGGCCGCGCGTGCATCCCGAGAAGGCGGCGCCGGTCGATCAGGTCGGCATCGCGACCGGCATGTACTACACGCCGGCGGGCGGCGACATCATGTTCGTCGAAGCCCAGCTGATGCGCGGCAAGGGCGAGCTGATCCTCACCGGCCAGCTCGGCGACGTGATGAAGGAGTCGGCGCGCGCCGCGTGGACGTTCGCGCGCTCGCACGCCGACTGGTTCGAGATCGACGACCGCGCGTTCGAGCGCGACGTCCACGTGCACGTGCCGGCCGGCGCGATCCCGAAGGACGGGCCGTCGGCGGGCATCGCGATGGCGACGGCGCTGGTGTCGGCGCTGTCGCAGCGGCCGGTGCGCCACGACGTCGCGATGACCGGCGAGATCACGATCTCGGGCCGCGTGCTCCCGATCGGCGGGCTCAAGGAGAAGATCCTCGGCGCGGTGCGAGCGGGCATCACCCACATCGTGATCCCGCGCGACAACGAGCCGGATCTCGACGACCTGCCCGAGACCGTGCGCGGGAAGATCGTCGTCACGCCGGTCGACACGCTCGCCGAGGCGCTCGCGGTGACGCTGCGCGATACGACGCTTGCCGACGGCCGGCTGCTGTTCGGTAACGGCGAACCCGCGCCTGGGCAGTTCCTGGCACATTGACGTAGGTGGTCGCCGGCGCGCGCGGCCGCGCACGCGCGCGGTCCACGCGTGCGACATCGTCGCATCGCGCACCGCGCGGATCGCGGGCTCCCCGTACGAGACCGCGGCGCACTGCGCCCGCGCGACGCGCGCCGATGGCGCGAGGCCTGCACGACCGCGCGGAATGCGCGATCGAGCCGAGCTTCGCAGCCACCTCGCGAGGCTGCTTCAGCACCAGGTGAAACGTTACCGAGCCGAGCTCGCGCGGACCGCCCGCGAGCACCTGCCGCGCATCGAGGAGCTCGTCGCCGCGCTCGACTCGCTCGAGTCAGCGCGCGGCGAGAGGCAGCTCGAAGAAGAACCGTGAGCCGCCGCCGCGCACCGGGTCGACGCCGATCGCGCCGCCGTGCGCCTCGACGATGCGCTTGCTGACGTAGAGTCCCAGCCCGCAGCCGTCGCAGCCGCCGGCCGAGCGGCCGCGCCGGTACTGGTCGAACACCTCCGAGCGCTCGCTGACGTCGAGGCCCGGGCCGGCATCGATCACCGCGACGCACGCGCGGTCGCCGCGCACGTCGACGCGCACGGTGATACCGGTCTCGCGCGGCGCGTACTTGAACGCGTTCTCCAGCAGGTTCGCGACCACGCGCTCGATCCGCAGATCGTCGATCGCGAGCATCACCGGCTCCGGCGCCGTCAGGAACACGCGATCGTGATCGCGCGTCGCCACCGCGCGATCGACGACGCGCTCGACCACCGCGCGCAGCTCGGTCGGCACGCGACGGATCACGAACCGGCCGGCATCGATCGCGCACAGGTCGAGCAGGTCCTGGACCATGCGGTCGAGGAACTCGACGTTGCGCGAGATCCGCGCGGCCGACCGCCGGACGAGCGCTGGATCGAGATCCGGAATGTCGCTCTCGAGCAGCAGCGTCTCGAGCGCGATCGTCGCGAGCGGATTCTTGAAGTCGTGGACGATCTGCGCCACCTCGTCCTGGCTGAAGGTCGGCGGTGTGTCGGCGTCTAGCCGCTCGATCTCGCGCGTCCCGACCGCGAGCCGAGGCGCCGGAGTGCCGGCCGCGAGCGTCGTCGATCCCTTGCTCCCCTGCCTCTCGCTCTCCTGTGGACTCCGCATGGTCGTTGCCTCCCCGGATACGACCACCATGCGTCAGCCGATCGACCGCGGCCAATGAGGAAAACTACGCAATTCGCTCGGGACCGAGCAGCGCAGCGATGCAGGACACGAGCCGCTCGAAGTCGACGGGCTTCGCGATGTGCTCGTCGAATCCTGCATCGAGCGCGTCACGCGCATCGCTCGCACGCGCGAGCGCCGTCAGCGCGATCGCGGGAGTCGTCACGCCGTCCGCGCGCAGCTTCCGGATCAGCTCGTATCCGTCCTCACGAGGCATCGCGATGTCGCACAGGAGGATCATCGGCGGCGCCGCCGCGAAGCGCGCGCGGGCGTCGTCTGCGGACCCCGCGGTGTCGACGGTAGCGCCCGCCCTGCGCAACAACAGCGCGAGTGCGTCGCGCACGCGCGGATCGTCATCGACGAGCAGCACGCGCACGCCATCGAGCGATTGCGGCCGGAGCCCGGTCGGCGGGGTCGAGCTGCGCCGCGCGGCGCTCGCGGGCAGTGTCACTGTAAAAGTCGCACCGCGGCCGCGCCCCGCGCTGCGCGCCGACAAGGTCCCGTGATGCAGCGTCACCAGCTGGTGTGCGATCGCGAGGCCGAGTCCGAGGCCGCCGTGCGTGCGCGTCAGCGCGTCGTCGCCCTGGTAGAACGGCTGGAACAGCCCCGGCAGCAGCTCCTCGGCGATGCCGCGGCCGGTGTCGGCGATCTCGATCTCGATCGAGCGCTCGAGCCGCCGGAGCGAGACGTCGACGCGGCCGCCCGGATCGGTGAACTTGATCGCGTTCGAGAGCAGGTTGTCGAGCACCTGCCGGATGCGCACCATGTCGGCCTGCACGAGCCCGATCGGCGGCTCGATGTGGGTGTCGAGCACGAGCTGCTTCTCGGCGGCAACCGGCGCGAATGCCTGCAGTGCCTCGCCGAGCACGAACGTGATGTCGACCGGACGAAGGTCGATGTACAGCTTGCCGCTGATCGCGCGCGACACGTCGAGCAGGTCAGCGACCAGCCGCGACTGCAGCATCGCGCTCTGGTGGATCGCATCGAGCGCGCGACGGCGGAGCGCCGCATCGGAGGCGTCGTCGCGCAGCACCTTCTCCCACAGCAGCAGCGTCGTCAGCGGTGCGCGCAGCTCGTGAGACACCGCGGCGAGGAACTGATCCTTGAGGCGGTTGGCCTGCTCGGCATCGGCGCGCGCCGCGCGCTCGCGACTCGCGAGCTCGTCGCGCTCGATCTCCATGTTGCGCGCGTCGTGGACGTCGACCGCGGCACCGAGCCAGCGATCGCCGAGCATGCTCGCGAACCTCACGCGATGCCAGCGGTACACGCCGTCGTGCCGGCGCAGCCGGGCCTCGATCTCGACAGAGCCGCGCAGGCGCCCCGCCTCGCCGATCGATTGCGCGCAGCGCGCGCGGTCGTCGGGATGGACGACCTCGATCCAGTGCGCGCTCGTCGCCAGCCCGGTGTACGAACGCCAGCAGTCGTTCGCGTGGTTACTGAGGCCCGAGGTGTCGCCGGTCCACACGAGCGCGCCGTCGCCAACTTCGAGCTTGCGCCGGACGACGTCGTCGGTGATGTCGGCGCTGACCGCGATCACCCCGGTCAGCTCGCCCTGCGGCCCCCGCCGCGGTGCCAGGTGCACCGCCAGGTAGCAGGTGCGGCGAGGCGTCACGACCTCGACCTCGTCGAGCTCGACCTGCACGCCGGTGGTCAGCACCTCCTTGGCCGCGGCGGCGATCGCCACCGGCAATGCGACCGGGGCGCCGGCGGACAGCAGATGGAA
The DNA here is from genome assembly GCA_050257515.1 of Acidobacteriota bacterium. GTDB lineage: Bacteria > Myxococcota_A > Polyangia > Haliangiales > Haliangiaceae > JABFXX01. Next base: position 4,691 of record JBLMXA010000780.1, read on the forward strand.
CATCACCCGCCACGCGTCGTTGACGATCTCGACCTCGCCGGCGCGATCGAGCACCGCGGTCGGCGTCGGCGACTCTTGCAGCAGCGCGCGGGCCGCGACTCGCCTGCGCCCCTGCTCGTCGTCGTTGAGCGCCTCGACCGCTGCCGTCGCCTGATCGAGCAACGCCTGGACGAGCGTGCACGCCATGTCCAGCTGGCGATCGCGCGAGCTCAGGCGACAAGCCCTCCGTAGCGCGCCGCGATGCGCTGCAGCTCGAACACGGAGCGCGCCGACAGCTTGCGCGTGATGCGCTGGCGATGGGTCTCGACCGTGCGCAGCGCGATGAACAGCTTCGTCGCGATCTCGCCGTTCGAGTAGCCGCGGATCAGCAGCTCGAAGATCTCGCGCTCGCGCTTGGTCAGACGCGCGAGCGGCGCCGGCAGCCCGGTCGCGAGCGCGGCGTCGACCGCGTCGCGCGACACCGTCGGCGGCAAGTAGCGGACGCCGCCGACGACCTGGTGGATCGCGTCGACGATCGCGTCGACCGGCTGCGTCTTCAGCACGTAGCCGCCGGCTCCGGCGCGCAGCATGTCCGCGATCAGGCCGGGCTCGTCGATCACGGACAGCGCGAGGATCCGGCAGTCCGGCTGCAGGTCGACCAGCTCGTGCGCGATCGTGAGCCCCGACGCGGACGGCATCAGCACGTCGAGGATCGCGATGTCGATCGAGGTCTGGCGCGCGAGCTCGACGGCTTCCTCGGCCGTCCCCGCCTCGCCGATGATGTCGATCTCCGGATCCCTGCGCAGCGATGCTGCGAGCCCCTGCCGGAACAGCGGATGATCGTCGATCAGCACCGTGCGAACCTTGGCAATCCCGAGCACGTCAATCCCCCTATCACGAGTGTCGCGCATCGGAATACCGAAACGCTCGCGGTAGAAAATTCCGCCGCGTATCTGTCGCGCATGTGGCTGTAGGCGCGATCGCCATGTGCGCGTGTGTAACGCCCGCGATCCACGACATTGCGTTTTCTACGTAGCCGGACCGCCCCGAAACACCCCGTGAATTGCCGCAAGCCGCCGCACCTCGGCGACCGAGTGCGGCGACAGCTTGTGGAGCAGGCGCTGCCGGTGAGTCTCGACCGTGCGCTCGGCGATCGCGAGGCGCGCCGCGATCTCGTCGTCGGAAAACCCGCGCAACACGAGATCGAACACCTCGCGCTCGCGGCGGCTCAGCGGGTCGAACGCGTGACGCGCCGGCGCGGCGAGCTCGCGCTCGATCGCGTCGCGCGAGATCTGCGCCGGCAGGTAACGAATGCCTCCGAGCACGAGCCGGATCGCCTCGACGATCTGCTGGGGCGGCTGGCTCTTGAACGCGAAGCCCGAGGCTCCCACGCGCAACATGTCAGCGACCACACACGGTTCGTCGATGACGGACAGCGCGAGGATGCGGCACCGCGGCTGCAACTCGCGCAGCTCGCACGCGAGCGAGAACCCGCACGCGGGCATCACGACGTCGAGCACGGCGAGATCGATCTCGAGCAGGCTCGCGAGGTCGCGTGCCTGCTGCTGGGTGCTCGCCTCGCCGACGACCTCGAGGTCGGGCTCGCGATCGAGGACGACCCGCAGGCCACGCCGGAACAGCGGGTGATCGTCGACCAGCGCCAGCTGGCTCCTCCGCACCGCGACCATGAGCGGCGGCGGTTCACCTCCCGTGCCACCGCGTGACCCCGGGGGAGACGGGGACGCGTACGCCCGCGTGACGATGCGCGGCGGCGGCAGCTCGACGAAACCCGACGCGGCGAGGCGACGCGAGCACCGCCTCGGAGTCGCGGACCGCGGCGTTCGCGGATGCCTGGAACGCGCGATGCATCGCGTCGCCTGCATGAGAGCCGGTGAGCTGTGCGTACGGGACGTCGTGACCGTGGGTCCCGAGGAGTCGGTGGTGGCGGCGGCCCGGCGGATGGCAGACATGCACGTCGGCGACCTGATCGTCGTCGACTCGCGTGCGCACGGCCTGCCGGCTCCGATCGGTATCGTCACCGACCGCGATCTCGTCATCGAAGTGCTCGCGCGCGAGCGCGTCGCGGCGACCACGAGGATCGCCGAGGTGATGCGCCGCGACCTCGTCCTCGGTAGCGAGGACGAGGACATCGAGACGATCGCGACGAAGATGCGAGAGCACGCGATCCGACGGATCCCGATCGTCGATCGTCGCGGTGGCCTGCAAGGCATGCTGAGCGTCGATGACGTGATCGGCTGGCTGCGCGATCAGATCCAGACCGCGACGAAGCTGCTGGAGCGTCAGGGCACCGGCCCGCAGCTCCACATGAAGGTGGCGCGCTAGCCGCCGAGAAAGGCATCGACATGGACCGCGGAGCGACGGCCGACTGGAACACGAATGCCGGGACGATCACGACGGACTCCGGCGCGCTGATCAACGCGCCGTACTCGACGAGCGCGCGCT
>JBLMXA010000781.1:0-3822 GCA_050257515.1 Acidobacteriota bacterium
GGCAGGTAGTACCCGGGCTTGCCGGCGAGCGCGTCCCACAGCCGCTCGCGCGAGAAGCCGACCTCGCGCGCGATCGTCACCAGCTCGGCGACGAGCTCCTCGCCCTCGCCGACGATGATCACGTCGCAGAACGGCGCGAGCGGCGCGGGGTTCGAGAACGTCAGCGGGCCGCCGGCGATCACGAGCGGGTGGTGCGGGGCGCGGTCGTCGCGCAGCACCGGGATGCTCGCGCGCGCGAGCGTCTCGACGACGCCGGCGATCTCGAGCTCGTACGCGACGGAGTACGCGAGCATCGGGTAGCTGCCGACGAGCTGGCCGGTCTCGAGCGTCTCGAAGCGCCCGGCCTCGTCCTCGGGCAGCATCGCGCGGTCGGCGGCGACGCTCGGCATCGCGTGCAGCGTGCGATAGATCTGCTGGTAGCCGAGCGAGCTCATCGCCGCGCGATACGGGCTCGGATAGACGAGCGCGATCCGCGTCTCGGCCTGCTTGTGGAGCGTGCCGCGCTCGGCGGCGAGCAGCGCGCGGCGATCCATCAGAAGCAGCTCGCCGGGATGCGATCGGTGCGCAGCAGCTCGAAGTTGCGGCCCGCGGGGTACCACACCTCGATGCACGAGCCGGTCGGCGCGGTGCTCGGCTGGCCGGAGTCATCGCACTGCGTCTTGACGAACGCGATCTCGGGCGCGCCATCGCCGTTCGTGTCGACCGCCCACACGCTGTCGAGCGGGACCTTGCGATCGCCGGGCACGCGATCGAGCTTCATCAGGCGCGCGTTGCGCGAGTCGAGCGCGAGATCGAGCAGGCCCATCGTCTGCGGATCGCTCGACGAGGTGTCGACGGCGCCGGACTCGAGCTTGACCTGCACCATCCAGCTCTGCGGCGGCGTGCAGTTGCTGCCCATCGGCTGCGCCGACTCGACGCGCATGATCGCGAGCACGTGGTGCGAGTCGACGACCGACAGCACCTCGCCGAGCTCGGGCCGCTTGCCGATGCAGAACGCGGTGAGATCGGTCGTCGAGACCTCGCACAGCCGAGGCGTGCCCTGCGGGCGGCGGGCCTGGTGCTCGACGCGCACGACCTTGCCGGCGTGCGGCGACGCTCCCGCCGGCGACGAGATCGCCAGCGCTGCGACGACGAGGCCGGGGCGCACCATGCTCGCAGCATAGCAGCTGTGCTACCCACGTCCCATGTCGCTCCTTCGCTACGCCGTGCGCCTGGCCGCGCCGGCGCGCCACACGGTCGACGTCGAGCTGCGGTTCGCGCCCGAGGCGCCGGCGGTCGATCTCGCGATGCCGGCGTGGTCGCCTGGCAGCTACCTGATCCGCGACTACGCGCGCTACGTGCGTGATCTGACGGTCGCCGGCGACGACGGCCAGCCGCGCACCGCGTTCAAGGTCGACAAGCAGACGTGGCGCGTCGAGGCGGCCGGTGCGCGCGAGCTGGTCGTCCGGTACTCCGTGTACGGCCACGACCTGACCGTGCGCACGAACCACATCGACGCCGATCACGCGTTCCTGCACGGCCCGGCGACGTTCGTGTTCCCGACCGCGCTCGTGCGCTCGCCGGTCGAGGTCTCGCTCGAGTACCCCGAGGAGTGGGTGCTGACGTGCGCCGCGGCCGGCGACGCTCACCACGTGCGCGCGGCCTCGATCGACGAGCTGCTCGATCATCCGATCCACGTCGGTCCGACGCGCACGTTCGCGGTGCCCGCGAAGGTGCCGGTCAAGCTCGCGATCTGGGGCGATCGCGTGCCCGGCGGTGTGTTCGACGAGGCGCGGCTCGCGCAGGACCTCGGCGCGATCGTCGACGACCACATCGCGCGCTACGGCGAGGCGCCGTTTCGCGACTACACGTTCATCCTGATGCTCGCGCACGAGGCGTACGGCGGCCTCGAGCACCGCGCGTCGAGCGCGAACCTCTACAACCCGCACTTCGCGACGACGCGGAAGTCGTACGAGGGGCTGCTCGAGCTACTGTCCCACGAGCTGTTCCACGCGTGGAATGGCAAGCGGATCGCGCCGCGGCCGCTCTACGCGTTCGACTACACGCGCGAGGCGTACACGCCATGCCTGTGGGTGATGGAGGGCATCACCAGCCACTACGATCGGTTCGCGCTGCGCTCGAGCGGCCGGATCACCGCGAAGAGCTTCTTCGACAAGGTGCTCGACGACTGGGCGCGGCTGATGGCGACGCCCGGGCGCGCGCGCCAGTCGCTCGAGCAGAGCTCGTTCGACGCGTGGATCAAGCTGTACAAGCCCGACGAGTCGAACCTCAACACGACGGTCAGCTACTACCTCAAGGGCGGGCTCGCGATGCTCGCGCTCGACCTCCACGTGCGACGGCGCACCGAGGGCCGGCGCAGCCTCGACTACGCGCTGCGCGCGCTGTGGCTCCGCCACGGCAAGCCCGGCGAGCCACATCCGGACGACCTGCAGCCGCTGTTCGAGGAGGCGACCGGCCTGTCGCTCGGCGACATCTTCGCGCGTCAGATCCGCGGCACCGAGGATCCGGACCTCGCCGGCGAGCTCGCGCACGTCGGGCTCGAGCTGCGCTCGTCGGCGGACCCGGCACAGGTCGCCGACGGGCTGTCCGCGGTGTGGCTCGGCGTCACGGTGCACGGCACGCGCGTGGCCGGCGTGTTCGACGGCTCGCCCGCGCACCACGCGGGAGTCTCGCCCGGCGACGAGCTGTGCGCCATCGACACGTTCCGGGTGACCAGCGACGGCGAGCTGCGCGCGCTCGTCGGGGCGCGCGCGGTCGGAGACGAGCTGCGGGTCGCGGCATTTCGCCGCCATCGCCTGATCGAGGTGCCGGTCGTGCTCGCGCCGGCGCCGCCGACGCGCTGGGAGATCGCGGGATTGGCCGATCCCGGTGCGGGGGCCGCCCGCTTCCAGGCGTGGCTCGGCGAGCCGCATCCGGGGGCCCAGGTGCTCGCGACCGTGACGACGACGGCGCGATGGGTGTGAGTTTGCTAGAGTCGTGGGCGATGCGTCGCACGATCACGCTCGCCACGATTCTCGTCACGGTCGCCGCGCTCGCCGCGTGCAACGGCAAGAAGTCCGAGGGCCTGCCCCCGGCGCAGGAATGGAGCGCCGATCAGGCCGGCGCGCTGCCGCCGTCGGCTCCGACCGGCTCGCCACACAGCCAGAACCCGCACGCCGCGACGATGGGCGGCGATCCGAACGACCCGCACGCCGGCGTCGACATGGGGGGGGCGATGGGCGATCCGAGCGATCCGAACAACCCGCACGCGGGGGTCGACATGACGAATCCCCACGGCGCGGGTGGCGTCGACGTCGCGAAGATGGGGCTGCCCGCGCCCGATCCGAACCGGGCGCTCGATCCGACCCACCACATCAAGGGGACGATCCTGATCCACCCCAAGGCGAAGGATCGCGTGAAGGAGGGCACCGCGGTGTTCCTCGTCGCCAAGCACGCCGGCCCCGACGGCCAGCCCTCGGGCCCGCCGCTCGCGGTCGAGAAGCTGACCTGGACCAAGGACGCGCTACCGTTCGAGATCACCGAGGCCAACGCGATGATCGGCGGCACCGAGCTCACCGGCGACGTCGTGATCACCGCCCACTACGATCAGGACGGCGACGCGCTCTCCAAGCAGCCCGGCGACGTCACCGGCCAGCTCCGCGTCAAGGTCCCCGCCGACGACGTCAAGCTCTACCTCGACAACGTCCTCTAGGGACGCTTTCTCCTTCTTCAACCAACGTCCCGGCGCACCTCACGCATTTCGCCGCCTTACCTGGGGACGCTTTCTCCTTCTTCAACCTGACGGGATCGTGTCCGAGTTGCGGACGGTGGCTACGCGGGCTG
>JBLMXA010000782.1:0-4396 GCA_050257515.1 Acidobacteriota bacterium
CAGGCCGAGCGGCTCGTCCATCGTGCGCGTCAAGACGCCGCCGATGATGAGGCCTCCCGCGAGCCCCGCAAGCGCGAAGTTCGACGTGCGCTCGTCGCTCGGCGACAGCGACGCGGCGCGGTTGTAGATCTGCAAGCTCGCGAGGCCGGCGACGATCCCGACGAAGCCGCTCGCGTCGATCAGGGCCGCGTGCGCGCGGCTCACCGTGACGTAGCGCTGCAGCAGCACGCCGCCCGCGGTGCCCATCGCGAGCCCGCTCAGCGTGATGCCGGCGGCGATCCGCCGGTCGGACTGGGGGATCGCGGCGCTTCCCTTGACGTCGCCGCTGACGAAGCTGACCGCGAACAGCGCGCCGGTGACCGTGCCCCACACCGCGCCGGAGTTGATCACCGCGGCATCGCCGGGGCTGACGTGCAGCCGGTCGCCGAGGTAGTAGCCGACGCCGGCGCCGACGATCAGCCCCGTGCCGACGACCGGCGCCGCGGTGTTGCCGTCGTCGGTGAACAGCGCGGACACGCCGCCGCCGGTCGCCGCGCCGATCAGCGACGACGTGACGGTCAGCGAGCTCGTGCCGAGCGCGAGATCGTCGGGCGTGCCGAAGTACACGCCCGCGAGGCCGGCGGCGCCGCCGCCGACGACCGCGAGCAGGTCGTAGAACCCGTTGCTCTGCGCCCCCGCGAGCAGGCCGCCGGCGATCGCGCCGCCGCCGGTGCCGTAGAGCAACAGCTGCTTGCGGCCGTACTCCGGCAACGTCGGCATCTCGAACGCGATCGCGGTCTCGCGATCGGGCAGCACGTCGATCTCCTTCGTCACCCGCAGGCGATCGCTCGCCTCGGCGACGAGCGTGTAATGGCCAGCCTCGATGTCGGTCTCGAACGCGCCGGTGCCGACCGGGCGGCGATCGAGGTAGAGCCGCGCCTCGCCCGGGATCGCGCGGATCCGCAGGTGTCCCTTCACCGGATCGAGCCGCTCGAAGAACGTGTACGGCTTGCCGATCTCGACCGGGATCTCGCGCGTCACCGTGTGGTAGCCGGCGCGCTCGATCGTCATCGTGTAGCTGCCGCCCTTGACCTCCATCTCGCGGCCGCTGTCGGCGCGGTTGGTCACGCCGGCATCGGTCGTCAGCGTGATGTGCGCGTCGCTCGGCACGGTCTCGATGCGGATCTTCGCCTTCAGGTTCTCGAGCACCTGGATGCGCGCGACGACGTTCTTCTTGTCGACCTGCGGATCGGGCAGGCACTGATCGGCGGCCTTCGCGTCCTTCGGCACGGCGAGCACGTAGCGGCGGAAGTACGCGATCGCCTTCGCGTACTGCAGCTCGCGCTCGTAGGCCTGGCCGATGTCCTTGAGCACGCTGTAGAACGGCTGCGTGCAGTACGCGGCGACCAGCTCGTCGACGGCGCCCTGGTAGTCGCCCTGCGTGTACAGCGTCGTGCCGCGCTCGAAGTGCTCCGAGCCGAGCTCGCCGCGCTTCTCCGGCGTCAGCTGCGGCTGCGGCGGGCAGTCATCGATCTCGAGCACCGGCACGTCCTCGCCGATGAACCCGGCGTCCTTGCGCGCGGGCGAGGGCTGCGCCTGCGCGTGCGCCGACAGCACGACGAGGACGAGCAGCGCGCGCATCACCGCGAGTGCTTGTACGGATTCGGGCCGACTTCGCCGTTGCCGTGGTTCGCGGGCTCCGACCCGGAGCCGGAGCCGGGCTTCGGCGTCATCTTGATCGTCTTCGGCGCGCCCTTGGCCTTCTTGAGCACCAGGCGGATCGTCTTGTCCTTGACGTGCTCGAGCGGGTTCAGCGTGATCACCGCGTCGTCGTAGCCGGCGAGCTGCGCGCGCACCGCGATGTCCTTGTTGCGCAGCACGAACGGGATCTTCACCGGCGCCTTGCCGTACGCCTCGTCTTCCTTGTAGACGGAGGCGCCGGCGGGTTCGGTCTCGATGTCGAGCTCGACCGTCTTCACCTCCGGCTCGCCCGGCGCGTCGACCGCGATCACGGCGACCGCGGCATCCGCCGGCGCGTGCACCGGCACGACCACCGGCTTCACGGGCTGCTTCTGCTTGCCGCCGCCGCCCATCAGCAGCACGACCGCGAGCGTGACGCCGCCGATCGCGACGCCGATGCCGCCGACGGCCCACGCCGCCTTCGGGATGCGCGGGCGCGGCATCAGCCGGCGCGGACCGGTGATCTTCGCGCGCTCGGTCGAGTGCGTCGGATCCTCGAGCAGCGCGGTGACATCCGCGAGCATCGCGTTCGCGTCGGCGTAGCGATGCGTGCGATCCTTGGCCATCGCGCGCAGCACGATCGCCTCGAACTCCTCGGACAGCTCGGGGCGCAGCTCGCGGAGCGGCGTCGGCTCGGTGTTGAGCACCTGCGAGATCACCGACAGATAGTTCGTGCCGGCGAACGGCACGCGCCCGCACGCCGCCTCGTACATGATCACGCCGAGCGCGTAGATGTCGACGCGGTGATCGAGATCCTCGTCGCCGCGCGCCTGCTCCGGAGACATGTAGAGCGGCGTGCCGAGCACCATGCCGGTCTGCGTGAGCCGAGGCAGCTCCTCCTGCTCGTCGGACGACCGCAGCGACTTCGAGATGCCGAAGTCGACGACCTTGACGAAGTCCTGATCCTTGCGGCGCAGCAGGAACAGGTTTTCCGGCTTGATGTCGCGGTGGACGATGCCCTTCTTGTGCGCGGCCGCGAGCGCGCTCGCCGACTGCGACGCGATGCGCAGGATCCGCTGCTCGGGCAGCTTGCTCTCGCGCGCCAGGCACTCCGCGAGCGATTCGCCCTCGAGGTACTCCATCACGACGAACGTCCGGCCGTCGTCGGTGTTGCCGAAGTCGGTGATGTCGATGATGTGCTCGTTGCCGATCTGCGACGCGAGCTGCGCCTCCTGCTTGAGGCGCGCGACGATCGCCTCGCGCTGCGCGTACTTGTCGAGCAGCACCTTCACCGCGACGCGCTTGCCGATCAGCGTGTGGGTGGCCTCGTACACCGCCCCCATGCCGCCCTGGCCGACCTTGCGCGTGACGAGGTAGCGGCCCGACAGCGTCGCGCCGACGAGCTCGGCGCTCGTCGCCATGCTGGCGGTCAGCGCCGGTGTGCCGGCCACCGGCGTCTCGAGCGAGCCGAGCTTCGGGAGGTTCTGGCTCTCGGCGACCGCGACGGCGGTGTCGCTCGCGCCGAAGCTGCCGGACTCACCCGCGCCCTGATCGAGCGAGCGCACGACCAGCCGCTGCGGTGTATCGGCTGCAGGCCGACCCGGCGAGCTCCCACTCGGAGGCTTTTCGCCTGATCCCGAAGACATGCCCGGCAGCGTCGATGGTACCACGTCGCGAGCCGGGCTACGCCCGGCGAGCAGCACCGCCGCAGGCGGTGCGGTAGGGTTGACCCGTCGACGGCGTCGGGCTATGAGGCGCAAACCCATGGCCAACTACAAGGTCGCTGATCTCAAGCTCGCCGACGCCGGTCGGCTCCGTATCGACTGGGCCGAGACCCGCATGCCGGTGCTGATGGCCCTCCGCGAGAAGGGCAAGAAGGACAAGCCGCTCAAGGGCATGCGCGTCGCGGGCTGCCTGCACGTGACGAAGGAGACCGCCGTGCTGATCCGCACGATCATCGCGGCGGGCGCCGAGGTCAGCTGGTCGGGGTGCAATCCGCTGTCGACGAACGACGAGGTCGCCGCGGCGCTCGCCGCCGACGGCACGTCGATCTACGCGTGGCATGGGCTGTCGGTCGACGAGTTCTACTGGTGCATCGAGCGCACGCTCGACTTCAAGCCGACGCTGACGCTCGACGACGGCGCCGACCTGATCTTCACGGTGCACAACAAGCACAAGGAGCTCGCGAGCGGCGTGATCGGCGGCACCGAGGAGACCACGACCGGAGTCCACCGCCTGCGCGCGATGGCAGCCGACGGCAAGCTCCTGTACCCGGTGATCGCGGTCAACGACAGCGAGACCAAGTGGGACTTCGATAACGTCTACGGCACCGGCCAGAGCTCGCTCGACGGCGTGCTGCGCGCGACGTCGATCCTGATCGCCGGCAAGACCGTCGTCACCGGCGGCTACGGCCACTGCGGCAAGGGCGTCGCCGAGCGCGCGCGCGGCCTGGGCGCGAGCGTGATCGCGACCGAGATCAAGCCGACGCAGGCGCTCAAGGCGCTGCTCGAGGGCCATCGCGTGATGCCGATGGACGAGGCCGCCAAGCACGGCGACGTGTTCATCACCGCGACCGGCATGAAGGACGTGCTCGTCGGCCGTCACTTCGACGTGATGAAGGACGGCGCGGTGGTCTGCAACACCGGCCACTACGACTGCGAGATCAACCTCAAAGATCTCGAAGCGCGCAGCAAGGGCCGCCGCACGGTCCGCCCGAACTGCGAGGAGTACACGCTCA
>JBLMXA010000783.1:0-4241 GCA_050257515.1 Acidobacteriota bacterium
CGGCGCTCGCGATCGCGGGCGGTACCGTCGTCACCGGCACGAGCGAGGGCGAGGTGACGTGGTGGCGCGAGCCGGCGGTGCGGCGCGACACGCGCGCGGTCGTCAAGGCGATCGCGGCGAGCGGCGATCGCGTCGCGGTGGCGCTGTCGACGGGGCCGATCGCGCTCTACACGCTCGACGGCGAGCCGCGCGGCGAGGTCGCGGGCGATCCGGGCGGCACCGAGGCCGTCGCGTTCTCGTCCGAGGGCACGCTGCTCGCGTCGGGCGGCCAGGATCGCGCCGTCCACGTGTGGCGCGCGGCGGGCGATCGCTGGCAACCGGCCGCCGCGCTCGACGGTCCGCACGGCGACACCGCGTACGTCGCGTTCGCACCCGGTGGCGACCTGCTCGTCAGCGCCGGCAACGACGGCGCGGTGCTCGCGTGGCGCGTCGCCGGCGGCTCGGTCGACGCCGGCTCGCGGCGCGTGATCGCGCAGCACACCGGGGCGGTCAGCGCGCTCGCGCTCGCGCGCGGCTGGATCGCGTCGGCGGGCCGCGACGCGATGGTCGTGCGCGTGCCGACCGGCGCCGCGCGGCTGCCCGAGGTCACGCGGCTCGCCGCGGCCGCGACCCGGCTCGCGATCGACGACGACGGCACCGTCCACGCGATCACGCGCACCGGCGCGGCCGTGTGCTGGCCGCGCGGCGGCGCCGCGACCGTCGACATCGATCACGGCCTGCGCGACGCCGCGCGCCTCCCCGATCGCGCCTCGTGGCTCGAGGCGCTCGACGACGGCACGCTCGTGATCTCGTCGCTATCGTCGCGCTCGTTCAGCGAGCTGCGCGGCGCGCTCGCGCGCGCGACGACGTTCCGGCTACCCTAATCGAGCTTGGCCGCGAGCTCGCCGGACGGCTGGCGATCGGCATGCACGCGCTTGCCCTTCGCGAGCTCGAGCTCGAAGTGGGTGACGCGGCCGTCGGAGCCGCGCTCGATGCGGAACGCCTGGCCGGCGCGGATCGTGCGGAAGTCGAGCGAGCCGGACAGCGCGCGGATGATCTCGTCGGCCTCCGCGGCGGTGAGCCCGCTCTTCTTGAGCAGCTTGCCGAGCGTGTCGGACTTGCCGACCTTGCCCTCGACCACGTTGGTCGCGGCGATCGCCGCCGGCACGGAGCCCGAGCCGGTGGCCGCGGCGGGCGCGGCCGGTGCGGGCGGCGGCGGCAGCGGCTGCGCCCCGATCATCATCGCCGGTGCGCCCTTGGCCTCCGCCTGCTGCTTGATCGCGCGCACGCCGGTCTTCTTGTCCCATACGAACACGTACAGGTTCACGAAGACGAGCGCGCCGAGCACGAGGATGACCCAGCCGCTGCCACGCCTCGCAGGCGCGGGGCCGAGCCCCTGGTACACCGACCTTTTCTTGCGCCGCGAAGTGCGTCTACGGACCATGGCCCCTGAGAGGCTCCAGCAATATCACGCCTCTCGATGTCGGACCAACATTCCATACTCCGCCCGCCAGAAGAATCATGGCAAACCCATCCGATCTGCCTCATCCCGACCAGCTGGGCGACCAGCTGGAACTTTTCTCGAACTCGGGGCAAGGTGCGCCACCCCCCGAGGTCAACGACGAACCCGACATGGCAAAGCAGAAGCAGCAGAAGAAGTCCAAGACGACCACCGCGGGTGGTAGCGGCGGCGGTGTGCCCGCGGCTCCCGGCGGTGGTGGCGCGGGTGGTGCGCCGGGCATGTCCGACGCATCGCTCGAGGCCGAGGCGCGCCGGCGCTACCTGAACTACGCGCTGAGCGTCATCACGTCGCGCGCGCTGCCCGACGTGCGAGACGGTCTGAAGCCGGTCCAGCGCCGCATCCTCTACGCGATGTTGCACGACGAGTACCTGCGGCCCGACGCGAAGCACAAGAAGTGCGCGACCGTCGTCGGCCGCGTGCTCGGCAAGTACCACCCGCACGGCGACACCGCCGTGTACGACGCGATGGTGCGCATGGCCCAGGACTGGGTGCTGCGCGTGCCGTTCGTCGACGGCTCCGGAAATTTCGGCTCGCTCGACGGCGATGACGCCGCCGCCTACCGCTACACCGAGTGCCGCCTGGCGCCGCCCGCGATGGAGCTGCTCCGCGAGCTCGACTTCAAGACGGTCGACATGCGCGCGAACTACGACGGCACCACCGAGGAGCCGACCGTGCTGCCGGCGCGGTTCCCGAACCTGCTCGTCAACGGCTCGACCGGCATCGCGGTCGGCATGGCCACGAACATCCCACCGCACAACCTGCGCGAGATGATCGAGGCGCTGATCGCGCTGTCGAAGGACCGCAAGCTCGAGCACGTCGCGCTGATGAAGCACGTCAACGGCCCCGACTTCCCGACCGGCGGCCAGATGCTCAACTCCAAGGTCGAGCTGCGCCAGATCTACAAGGAGGGCGCCGGCACGATCCGCGTCCGCGGCGAGTACAAGCTCGAGGACAAGAAGCGCGGCGGCACCGACATCGTGATCACGTCGATCCCGTACGCGATGACGAAGTCCGATCTCGTCCAGAAGATCGCCGACGTGATCATCTCGCGCAAGCTGCCGTACCTGCTCGACGTCCGCGACGAGTCGACGACCGACGTCCGCATCGTGCTCGAGATCAAGAAGGACGCCGATCCGAACCTCGTGATGGGCTACCTCTACAAGCACACGCCGCTGCAGTCGAGCTTCCACGTCAACCTGACGTGCCTCGTGCCGCCGGAGCTGATGAACGACGGCAAGGTGCCGTCCGGCGCGCCGCCCCAGCCCAAGAAGCTGTCGATCAAGGAGATGCTCGAGCACTTCCTCGACTTCCGCATCATCACGACGACGCGGCGCTTCGAGTTCCAGCTCGCCGAGCTGAAGGCCCGCATCCACATCCTCGAGGGCTTCGCGACGATCTTCGACGCGCTCGACGAGACCATCAAGATCATCCGCGCGAGCGACGGCAAGCAGGACGCCGCGGGCAAGATCATCAAGCGCTTCAAGCTCGACGAGATCCAGACCGACGCGATCCTCGAGCTCAAGCTCTACAAGCTCGCGAAGCTCGAGATCAAGGTGATCCGCGAGGAGCTCGCCGAGAAGACGGCCGAGGCGAAGCGGATCCAGAAGATCCTGAACAGCGACGACAAGCTGCTCGACGTCGTGCGCGAGGAGCTCGAGGCGGTCAGCAAGCAGTACGGCACGCCGCGCAAGACGAAGACCGGCGGCGGCCTCAGCGACGAGCAGGAGTTCGACGCGGACGCGTTCATCATCGAGGAGGACGCGCACGTCGTCGTCACCCACGACGGCTGGATCAAGCGCGTGCGCGAGCTCAAGGATCCGAACCAGACGCGCACCCGCGAGGGCGACGCGGTCACCCACGTGCTGCCCGGCTCGACGAAGGAGAAGGTGATCTTCTTCACGAACAGGGGCTCGGCCTACGTCATCAAGATCAACGACATCGCGGCGACCGCCGGCTACGGCGACCCGGCGCAGAAGTACTTCAAGTTCGGCGATGGCGAGCGCATCGTCAGCGCGATGACGCTCGATCCGCGCGCGCTGGTGCCGCCGATGCTGCTCGCGATCACGCGCAAGGGCTTCGGCCTGCGGTTCGCGACCGCGCAGCACCTCGAGGTGACGACGAAGGCCGGCCGCCGCTACGCGCGGCCGAAGGACGACGACGAGGTGCTCGGCGTCGTGCCGTGCAACGACACCGACGTCGTCGTCACCGCGACGCGCGAGGGCCACGTGCTCCACGTCAAGGCCGACGACATCCCGAAGCTCGAGGGCCCGGGCCGCGGCATCACCGTGATCAAGACCCACGACGACGACGCGGTGATCGGCTTCATCGCCGGCGGCAAGGGCGACGTCCTCTCGCTCGAGACCGAGAAGGGCGGCAAGGACTACTCGCAGAAGGCCGATCCGAAGGAGGTCGGCACGCGCGGCGGCAAGGGTCGCCAGGTCGTGAAGAAGGCGACGCTGAAGGTCGTGCCGAAGCCGGTGACCATCCAGCCCCTCGCGAACGCCGAGGGCGGACAGGGAGTCAACTGATCATGGCCGCGGCAAGCTCCAAGTACACCGGTGAGGACATCCAGGTCCTCGAAGGCCTCGATCCCGTCCGCAAGCGGCCGGGCATGTACATCGGCGGTACCGGCAAGGACGGCTATCACCACCTGCTGTGGGAGGTCGTCGACAACTCGATCGACGAGGTGATCAACAAGCACGCGACCAAGGTCGAGGTCACGCTGCACAAGAACGGCAAG
>JBLMXA010000784.1:0-12365 GCA_050257515.1 Acidobacteriota bacterium
CCGACCTCTACGACCTGATCATCGTCGATCCGCCGTCGATGACCAGCCGCGTCGACCAGGTGCCGCGCGTGCTCGCGACGTATCGCAAGCTCTACGCGCAGCTCGCGCCGCACGTGCGGCCCGGCGGAGCGCTCGTCGCCGCGTGCTGCACGAGCCGCGTGCCTCGCGACAAGTTCCACCAGGCCGTGCGCGCCGGGCTCGGCTCGGGCTTCACCCGCGAGCGCGAGCTGCCGCCCGAGCCGGATCACCCGGTGACGTTCCCGCAGGCGGACTATCTCAAGATCGCGATCTGGCGGCGCCCGAAATGACGGTCACCTGAGCTTCGCGCCGAGCACCCAGCTCGGCAGCTTCGCGGTCTTGCTCGGCCAGATCGCGAGCACGTCGGTGTCGTCGGCGCCGTAGTTCGCCGAGAACACGGTGCCCGGCCTCAGCAGCTTCTGCCACTTCTTGTTGACCGTGAAGTTGAGCCACGTGTTCTCGATCTGCATCGGCTTGGACGCATCGCAGATCATGTCCCACTCGACGCGACCGCTGCCCCAGTAGATGCGCGCGGTGTTGCCGCGATGCTCCTTCGTGCACACGTCGACGGTGCGGGTCGTCTTCTCGAGGTTGACCTCGAGCTTGTCGCCCGCGAGCTTGGTGCTCTTGACCACGCCGCCGGCGCTACCGGAGTTGCCGCCGACACGGCGGTACGGCCGGTTCTCGAGGTTCGGGAAGTCGAGCGGCTTGGTCGTCGTGTCGTCGAACTTCAGCTGGGTGTTCGAGATCGCGCCGATCGCGGCGTCGCGCGGGCCGCGCCAGCCGGGTACCCGCTGGATGAACTCGCCGAGGAAGTCGCCGGTGCCGGACTTCGGCTGGCACTCGACGTACGCGATCGCCGCCAGGTGGACGAGCGGATTGCCGGCGAGCCGAGGCCCGGCGCCGGTCGCGAAGCCCTTGTACGGATCCTCGCGATCGTCGTGCATCGTGGCGAACGTCTTCGCCGGCATCGTCGCGATCGCCTTCGCGAGCGCGTCGGTGGTCTTCGCCTCGCAACCGTCGAGCAGCTTGCGCGAGTGGAACAGCACGCCGGAGTCGGTCGACTCGACGAGCGCGAGCAGCTCCTTGTTCGTGCCGAGCGTTTTCGCCCAGTCTTCGCGCGCCTTCTTGGCGGCCTCGAACACCTTGCCGTACTCGTCGTCCTTCTTGAGCAGCTTGGCCTTCTTCGCCGCGTAGTCCTTGAGCTCCTTGGTCAGCTCGTACGCGTGCAGGCGGATCCACATCCGCGCGGCGCCGTCGTGCGCGGTGTCGCCGCGCAGCTCGCTCGCGAGCTTGCCCAGGTCGAGCTTGTCGATGTCGCCCTGGCACGCCGCCCACTTGACGACGTTGCCGTCGAGCGGACGCGCGACGTTGTCGTCCTGCATGCACCACATCACGAAGGCGACGCGGCCCGCCTCGGTCAGCCGCGCGTCGAGCGCGTCGGCGACGTACAGCGGGTCGGTGATGTCCTCGAACGCGTCGTGGATCGCCTTGAACTGGTCGACCGGCGTGAGCTTGTCGAGCCCCTTCGCCGACAGGTCGGCCTTGAAGCTGTGGTCGCTGTCGGCGTAGGCGAGCGCATCGTTCCAGTCAGCGTCGGTCATGCCGAGCTTTGCGCCCCACGCCGCGCGCGCCTTGTCGATCTCGGCGCGATGCGGCTCGATCTCGCTGCTCGACGAGCACGTCACCTTCGCGATCTCGCCGACGATGTCCTCTGCGTCGCCGCCGCTGTTGAGCCGGCGGAGGTCCTCTCCGCCCGCGTCGGTTCCTCCCTTGCACCATCTCGGCGGTCCGGCGACCGCCAGCGTGGGCGCGGCGACAGCCGCGACCGCGAACGCGATGATCCAACCCTGCTTGTTCACGCGTACCTCCCTCCCTAGTCAGGTGTCTTGATGTCGAGCTTCTTCGGCGTGTACAGCTCCATCACGTGGGATCCGTCGAGCTCCCAGCGATCCGGCGACACCGAGCACACGGTGCCCATCGCGCACGAGACGTCGCCGGCCTCGATCACGTCGATGCGGCCCGAGAACCCGGCGGCGCGCGCGCGCGCCTTCGCGTCCTCGAGCTTCAGGCCGACGAGGTTCACGCGCT
This sequence comes from Acidobacteriota bacterium, assembly GCA_050257515.1. Classification (GTDB taxonomy): domain Bacteria; phylum Myxococcota_A; class Polyangia; order Haliangiales; family Haliangiaceae; genus JABFXX01. The sequence continues at coordinate 2,110 of JBLMXA010000784.1, forward strand.
TGTCCGCGAGGTGCACCGGCCCCGAGCAGTAGCGCAGCACCACCGGCAGGCTCGCGCGCGTCTCGTGACCGCCGCCGGGGGTCTGCGAGCACACCTTGTCGTTCGCGAAGTCGACCGTGCCCGGATCGTTGTCGGTCCTGACGTCCGCGATGCCCGCGGCATGCAGCGCGGCTTCCGCCTCGGGTCGCAGCTTGCCGACGACGTCGGGCAGCGTGACGATGCCGGGCTCGCTCGACGTCTCGCCGCTCGCGGGTGGTGCGGGAGCCTGCGGTGACGGCCTTGTCATCGTCGCCGCCGCCGGACAGCCACACAGCACGATCGCGACCAGCCACCCACCCTGCCTGTTCATCGACGACGCACGCTACACGGTTTTCAGCCCGCGCGCGATAGCTCGCGATAGCGCGCCAGGTGGCGCACGGCGCGGCGCATCATCATGTCATCTCCCGCCGCCCGCGCCCGCCGCTCGAGCAGCCGAGCGAGGTTGTAGTGAGCGTCCGCGACCGACGCGGCCTGCTCGTACGCGCCGATCGCTTCCTCGGCCCGGCCGCCGTCCTCGAGCACGACGCCGAGGTTGAAGTAGTAGAGCGCGACGTGTGGATCGTGCGCGAGCGCGGCCCGGTAGCACGCCTCGGCCGCCGCGAGATCCCCGCGGTCGTGGAGCACGCGGCCGAGGTTGTTGTGCGCGTCCGCCAGGTCCGGGCGCCCGGCGATCGCCCGCCGGTACGCCGCGATCGCGCCGTCGACATCGGCGGCCTCGAGGGCGCAGCCGCGCTCGTACCACGCGAGCGCGCTCGTGCCCCGGCGCATGCCGTGCCGAGGTCCTAGCTTGAAGAACACCAGATCGCCCACGCTCGTGACCCTACCGTGTGGGTCTGACAGTCCGATCTCGGGTTAAGATGCGGGCGGTGGGTGACACGCACGGGACGACCCTCAGCCTCCATGCGGACGGCAAGGAAGGACGCTCCGGGCCGCGCCCGGAGCCGGTGCTCGTGCTCGCGCTCGAGTGCACCCGGCCCCGCGCGGGCTCGGTGCGCTACCGCCTCAACGAGCTGAGCGTCGTCCACGTCGGCCGCGGCAGCGACCGCCGCGCCGAGAAGGTCGGCGGCGAGCTGACGATCCGCGTGCCCGACAAGTGGATGTCGTCCAAGCACGCGCGCATCGAGCCGAGCTTCGGCCGCTGGGTGCTGGTCGACACGGAGTCCAAGAACGGCTCGATCGTCGACGGCCACACGACCAAGCGCGCGGTGCTCACCGACGGCTCGCTGATCGAGCTCGGCCACACGCTGTTCATCTTCTTCGAGCGCATGCCGATCGAGACCGACTCGCCGGCGATGCTCGAGCTGTTGCCGGAGGGCGCGCCGACCGGGCTGACCTCGCTCGTGCCGAGCTGGACCGCCGAGCTCGCGCGGATCCGACAGATCGCGTCGTCGGAGATCCCGGTGCTCGTCGAGGGCGAGACCGGCACCGGCAAGGAGGTGCTCGCGCGCGCGATCCACGGCCTGTCGGGCCGGCGCGGCGCGTTCGTGCCGGTCAACTGCGGCGCGCTCCCCGAGAACCTCGTCGAGAGCGAGCTGTTCGGCTACAAGAAGGGCGCGTTCTCCGGCGCGCAGCAGGATCACCCGGGGCTCGTGCGCGCGGCCGACGGCGGCACGCTGTTCCTCGACGAGATCGGCGACCTGCCGGCGAGCTCGCAGGCGGCGCTGCTGCGCGTGCTGCAGGAGCGCGAGGTGATGCCGGTCGGCGGCACGAAGGCGGTGCCGATCGACCTGCGCGTCCTCGCGGCGACCCACCGCGATCTCGACGAGATGGTCGGCGAGCAGCTGTTCCGCCACGACCTGTTCGCGCGGCTCGCCGGGTTCCGCGTCAGCGTGCCGTCGCTCGCCGAGCGCCGTGCCGACCTCGGCCTCTTGATCGGCACGATCTACGCGCGGCTGTTCCCCGCCGATCACCCCGGCTTCGACATCGACGCCGCGCGGCTGCTGCTGCGCTATCCGTGGCCGCTCAACGTGCGCGAGCTCGAGCAGGCGCTCGCGACCGCGCAGGTGCTCGCGAAGACCGAGCTCGTGCGCGCCGAGCACCTCCCCGACACCGTGAGGAGCGGCCGGCCGCCGGGCGCGCCGCGGCCGGTCGTGCTGTCGGAGACCGATCAGAAGGTGCGCGACCAGGTCGTCGCCGCGCTCCGCGAGCACCAGGGCAACGTGTCCGCGGTCGCGCGCGCGCTCGACAAGGATCGCAAGCAGATCCAGCGCTGGATCAAGCGATTCGGGCTCGATCCAGGCAGCTACCGGTGAGAGCCGCGCTGCTCGCGCTGGCCGCGTGTGCCGCGCCGGCGCCGCCGCGGGCTCCGCTCGCATCGCCCCACGCCACGCCGGCGCCGCCGCGGCCGCGCTGGCTCGCGGTCGGCGGCGAGGCCGACAAGCAGATCCTCGTCGCGCGGCTCGCCGGCGGCCACGTCGAGCGCGTGATGGACGTCCCCGGCAGCGCGTTCGGCTGGCTCGATCCGCACACGCTCGTCGTGCTCGACGTCGAGCCGCGCGGCACGATCGTGCAGCGCTACGTCGACGGCCGCGCCGCCGAGCCGCTCGTCGTCACCGAGGCCGAGTGGCCGCAACAGATCTTCCTCGAGCTCGTGCTCGGCAACGGCGAGATCTGGCTGAAGAAGTGCGTCGCGCACCAGTCGATCTGCGACGAGGACCACCGCTACCTGCGCATGTTCCCCGCGCCGCGCGAGGAGCGCGCGCAGCTGCCGCCGGGCGCCGAGCCGCGCCGCACGATCGATCGCGAGGACTTCGAGCCCGACGTGCTGCCGCCCGAGACGGCCGCGCCCGCCGGGTTCGCGCTGACCGTCACGCCGCAGCTCGTGACCTGCGACGACGGCCACGCGAGCGCGACGTTTCCACCGCCGCGCGGCGACGACATGTTCACCGAGGTCGTGCGCGGCGCGCGCTGGGTGTCGACCTCGCCGCCGCTCTACGAGGTCGCGCTCGCGATCACGAACCCCGCCGGCTACACCCACGTCGAGCACCACTACGTGCGCGCGTGCGGCCCACCGCTCGACGGCTACGCCTGGCTCGGCGACGGCATGTGGGCCAGCTTCGTGCTGCGCCAGCACGCGGCCGCACCGACGGACGAGGTGCACTTCGAGGGCGACTGGACGTTCTACGCCGGGGCGCGCGTGCTCGGCACGCTGCCCGGCACGTGGTCGCTGCGCGCGAAGACCGAGTGATTCGAGGACCGGCAGTGCGGCTACGTCGCCGTGACGCCGGTGACCTGACGCGACAGCCCGAACAGCTGGCGCTCCATCCACGCATCGAACCGGCTCGGCGCGCGGCCCGCGAGCCGGCGCACCGCCTCCGAGCGCGCCGGGATCGCGACGAGCTCGCGCGGCACGCAGCGGTACACCGGCGCGAACGTGGCCAGCCCGGCGTGCACCGCGGCCGTGGTGACCCGCGTGCGCGCGAGCCCGAAACCCTCGGCGAGGTGGCGCGGCAGCATCGACGCGGTGAGCGCTTCTGCGACGCGGCCTAGCGGCGGCTGCGCGCCGGCGCCGCGGCCCAGCAGGAACGCCGCCATGTCGCGCGCGCACGGCGCGACCGCGAGCCGATCGCCGCCGAGCATGCGCTGCATGTACGTTGCGTGATCCGCGTAGCTGCGCGGCAGGAGGTCATGCGGGATCGCGAACAGCCGCGCGAACCGGTTCTGCTCGACCACGAACGTGTCGCGATCGGCGACCGAGAGCGGGTCGCCGAGCCGCTCGCGCACGACCAGCACGGTGTCGATCAGCGTCGCGTGCACCCAGCGCAGCGCGTCGGCGTCGTTCGCGTGATACGGCGTGCCCGGTAGCCAGCCCCCGATCGCATGGGGGATCGTGCCGTGAATTCGCGAATGAATTGCGTGGACGCGGCGAGCGGCGGCAAATGCATCGTCGAGATCTCCGAACACCATCGCGAACACCAGCCGGAACGTGCGCTGGAACCGTCCGACGACGTCGGCCCGCGCGCGCGAATGATCGTCGACCGCGTGCGCGACCATCGGGTGCGCGAGCTGCAGCAACGCGGCGCGGCCACCGCCAAGGAACACCGCGAGATCACCGCCGAGCCGCCACGCGACCGAGCCGGGACCGAGAATACCCTCGCGCGGATCGCGGACGTCGCGCGCGAGCTCGGCGAGCGCCGCCTCGTGCTCGTCTCGCGTGACGACCCGCATCGGGCCATGGTCGGAGTGTCCCACCTTCACGTCAAGCGCACTTCGTGCGGAGCTGCCACATCGCGCGTGCGTGACACGTAGGTGTGCGGGCGAAGTGGCCTTTGCGGTCGCGCTTACCGCGGGCACGGGCACTGCACGTGGTGGGTGAGCGGATGCAGACGATGGTGTCCACGGCTGGCGGTGTCGGATCCCCGGTGATGGAGATCGCGGCGGAGGCTCCCGACGCGCTCGCTCCGGGAGCGAAGGCCGGGCCGTGGATCGTCGAACGCGAGCTCGGGCGCGGCGGCATGGGCGCGGTGTACGCGGTCGTACACGAGGACATCGGCAAGCGCGCCGCGCTGAAGGTGATGCACCGCCGGCTCGTCAGCGGGAGTAGCGCCGAGCGCATCCTGCTCGAGGCGCGCGTCGTCAACCAGGTCGGGCACCCCAACATCGTCGACATCTTCGAGACCGGCACGCTCGCCGATGGCCGGCCGTACATCGTGATGGAGCGGCTCGACGGCGTGCCGCTCGGCCAGCGCTGCGACGAGGGCAAGATCCTGCCCGACCAGGTGATCTCGATCCTGCTGCAGGTGTGCGACGCGCTGATCGCCGCGCACGCGGCAGGCATCGTCCACCGCGATCTCAAGGTCGACAACGTGTTCCTGCTCGACAACCCCGAAGATCCGAGCTCGCCGAGAGTGAAGCTGCTCGACTGGGGCATCGCGAAGGTGATCTCGGCCGATCCGCACCACACGATCGAGGGCCAGCTCGTCGGCACGCCGCAGTACCTCGCCCCCGAACAGGCGCGCGGCGCGGCGGTGTCGCCCGCGACCGACGTCTACTCGCTCGGCGTGATGGCCTACGAGCTGTTCCTCGAGCAGCTGCCGTTCGAGGCCGAGACGTCGGCCGAGATCATGGCGATGCACCTGCGCGTGCCGCCGCCGCCGCCGAGCGAGCTGTGGCCGGACATCCCACCGCGGCTCGAGACGGTGATGCTCGCCATGCTCGCGAAGGATCCCGACGGGCGACCGAGCATGCTCGCGGTCGCGCACACGCTCGAGCTCGTGCGCGGCGACCTGCAGGCGCGCTGCCCGGCTCTGGCGGGCGACAGCGCGCCGGTGTCCGCGACGCCCGCCCCCGAGTTGCCGCACGCGGTCCGCTGGATCTCCGCGCCGGGCCTCGCGCCGACCGAGCCAGCCGGAGCGCAGGTGCGCCGCCGGCGCTGGCAGGTCGCGGTCGGCGCGCTCGCGGTGATCGCGAGCGCGACGATGTTCCTGCTGACGCGCGACGGCGAGCCCGCGTCCGCGAACGCCGCCCAGGCGGTCGTCGCGCCGGAGCAGGTCAGCGAGCCGGCTCCCGCCGCCGAGCTGCCAGCGCCGCCGCCGGCTCCCGCGGCGGCTGCGGCCGAGCAGCTCGCGGTCGTGCAGCCCGCGCCCGCGCCCGCGCCGGTCGCGCCCGCACCCGCGCCGGTGCATGCCGCCGCCGCGCCCAGGGTCCACCACGCCGCGTTCAAGCCGCACAGGCACCGCGCCAAGCCGCGCCGCGATGCCGACCGCGATCCCGACGGCACGGTGGATCCGTACCAGTGAGAGCCGCCATCATCCTCGCCTCGCTCGTCGCCGCGGGCGGTCCGGCGCGCGCCGACCGCAAGCGGCCCGAGCCGATCCCGCAGAAGGCGCGCGACCTCGCCGATCGCGGGCGCGCGTATCACGACGCCGGCGACTACGCCGACGCGATCGCGGCGTTCCGCGAGGCGTACGTGCTCGCGCCGAGCCCGGGCCTGCTGTTCAACCTCGCGCAGGCGTACCGGCTCGCCGGCCAGTGCGACGACGCGGCGTGGATGTATCGCCGCTACCTCGACACCAACCCCGCGCAGGCGCAGCGCGCGCTCGCCGAGACCCACCTCGCGACCGTCGAGAAGTGCGGCCACGGCGGGCTGCGCATCGCGGTCGCGCCGACGCTCGTGCCGCAGATCCCCGAGCCCAGGCCCGAGCAGCACGTCGCGCGAGCCGTCGCTGCGGCACCGCTGGAAGTGACCGCGCAGGCAGCCGGCACCACGGGCTCGCGCGAGAAGCGCATCGGCGTCGCCCTCGCGATCGGCGGCAGCGTCGTGCTCGCCGGCGCCGGCTACTTCGCGCTCGACGCGTACAGCGCGTCGAACACGGTGAGCCAGGCGTACCAGGACGGCGGCAAATGGTCGGACGTCGCCGCGGCCAACCAGCGCGGGCAGCGCAGCCAGACGATGGCCGAGCTGCTCGGCATCACCGGCGGGCTCGCGGTCGCCTCCGGCGCGGTGCTCTACACGCTCGGCCGCCACTACGAGCAAGCGCAGCACGTCGCGGTGGTGCCGACCGCCGGCGGCGCGGGCGTGCACGTGTCATGGGGCTTCTGAACCGCGTCGTGCTCGCCGCCAGCCTGAGCGCGTCGTGTTACTCGCCCGATACGCGCGACTGCTCGGTCAGCTGCTCGCACCCGCTCGATTGCGCGAACGGCCAGGTGTGCGGCTCCGATCACTTCTGCGCGTCGCCGGAGATGGCGGGCCGCTGCGGTTCGCTGCCGCCGCTCGACGACGCCGGCCTGCCGGACGCGCCCGGGCGTGACGCACCGCCGCGTGACGCGCCGGCCGACGCGCGGCCTCCCGACGCGCCGACCGGCGTCGCGCTGCAGATCCAGGTCATGGGCGCCGGCACCGTCGCGCTCGACGCGGTCGGCAGCTGCGACAAGGACTGCACGCTGTACGCGCCGTTCGCGATGCAGGCCACGCTGCGCGCCGAGCCCAAGCCGAAGCAGGCGTTCGATCGCTGGACGCAGGGCCCGTGCGTCGGTCAGGGCGCGACGTGCACGTTCGTGCCGCTGGCGCCGGTGACGATCGCCGCACGCTTCATCAAGGCGGACGGATGACGCGTGCGCTCCTCGCGTCGGTGTTGCTCGCGGCGTGCTACGCGCCCGATGCTCGCGACTGCACCGTGAGCTGCGCCGCATCGTCGCAGTGCCTGTCCGGTCAGGTCTGCGGCGGCGACGGGTTCTGCGCGGCGCCGAGGGTCGCGGGCCACTGCTCGACGATCGACGCCGCGCCCGCGGAGGTCGCGCTGACGATCACGATCGAGGGCTCGGGCCGCGTCACGGTCGAGGCTGTGGGCACGTGCGATGACAGCGCCCCGCATCACACCTGCATGTTTCCGGTGGCCGCGCATACGCTGCGCGTGCTCGACGCGATCGCGAAGGACGAGGACCACCCGTTCGTCGCGTGGTCGCAGGCGTGCAGCGGCGACAGCGCGACGTGCTCGATCGTACCCGTCACGTCGCCCACACAAGTTGGAGCGAAGTTCCAGTGAGCGGGACCCGCAACTACTTCGCGCACGTGCTGAGTCGTCACGGTCGCGCGGGGACGCGCGCAAGCGTGCGAGATTCTCGCTCCGACCTCGCGGGCTTCGGCGCACCGTGTGCCGGTCCGCTTCGTGCAATCGACGGCGAGCACGATGACGGACGCGATGACGGCCGACACCATCCCGCTGCGGCTCGAGCGTGAGCCCGCCCCCGCCCGCCCGCGTCACCGCGATGACTCGCTCCCGCGGGGTGGCCGCGTCGGATCGTGGATCGTCGAGCGCGAGCTCGGGCGCGGCGGCATGGCCAGCGTGCACGCCGTCGCTCACAGCAAGCTCGGCGGACGCGCCGCGATCAAGATCGCGCACCGCTCGATCTTCACCGAGGCCTACACGCCGACGACCTTCCTGCGCGAGGCGCGCGTCGCTCGCAAGGTCGAGCACCCGGGAGTGATCGAGGTGTTCGCGACGGGCAACCACGACGGCCGGCCGTACCTGGTCGTCGAGCGCCTCGCCGGCATGCCGCTCGGCGAGCGCGTCGATGCCGGGCCGGTACCACGGCTCGAGGCGCTGCAGGTCCTGATCGAGCTGTGCGACATCCTGCGCGCGGCCCACGCGGCGGGCATCGTCCACCGCGATCTCAAGCTCGACAACGTGTTCCTGCTGCACGCGCCCTACGCCGACGGCAAGCGGGTCAAGCTGCTCGACTGGGGAGTCGCCCACGTCACCGGCGAGGACGATCCGTTCCGCGGGCTGATCGCGGGCACGCTCGTCTACGTCGCGCCGGAGCTGGTGCGCGGCGACGTCGTCACGCCGGCCGCCGACGTCTACTCGCTCGCGGTGCTCGCGTACCACCTGCTGTGCCGGCGCCCACCGTTCGCGGCCGTCTCGGACCTCGCGCTGATCTCGATGCACCTGCGCATCGAGCCGCCGCGCGCGAGCATCGCGTGGCCCGAGATCCCGCAGGCGCTCGACGACCTCCTGATCCGCATGCTCGCGAAGGCACCGGCGGAGCGGCCGGCGCTCGACGAGGTCGAGCGGGTGCTGCGCGGCGCCCTCGACGAGGTCTCGCCGAAGGCGCCGCCGCGTCCCTCGCTGCTCGCGCGCCTCACGCGCACGCCCCCCGACGATCCGTTCGGCCGACCGATCGTGCCCGTCCCGCCGTTCCGCCCCGCCTGGATCGGCCTCGCGCTCGCCCTCGCCGGCATGGCCGCCGTCCTCACCGCCTTCAGCTAGGGGACGCTTTCTCCTTCTTCAACCGACCCATTTTCCTGCCCGAGCAGTTCCGCGCCCTTACCTGGGGACGCTTTCTCCTTCTTCAACCAAGCGCCCGAACCCGGGCTCCCAGCGCCGAACACGGCGCCGGTTCCGGATCGATGCGGCCCTTAAGTTGATAAAGGAGAAAGCGTCCCCGGTCAGGGTCGCGAAATCCTTGACGTCCCCCTACTTCTCGTCCCCCTACTTCTTCACTCCGAGGACGAGGCCGTCGGGAGTCGGCACGCAGACCGACTCGCAGCTCGCGGCGACGAGCTCGTGGAAGCCGCGCATCGCGCGGCCGCGATCGCTGTCGTCCATCAGCTCGCCGAACAGGTACGCGTTGTCGCCGAGCACGAGGCCGCCGGAGCGCAGGTTCGCGACCGCCCACCGGCCGTAGTGATCGTAGTTGACCTTGTCGGCGTCGATGAACACCGCATCGAACGGACCGTGCTTGTCGAGCGTCGGCAGCACGTCGCGACCGGCGCCGACGAGCACGTCGATCTTGCTCGCGAACCCGGCCTTCGCGATGTTGCCGCGCGCGATCTCGGCGTGCCTGGGGTCGAACTCGACGGTCCAGATGTGGCCGTCCGCCGGCAGCGCGCGCGCCATGCGGATCGCCGAGTAGCCGACGAGCGTGCCGACCTCGACGACCTTCCTCGCATGCGCGAGCCGCAGCAGCAGCTCGAGCAGCCTGCCCTCGCTCGGACCGACCTGGATCGCGGGGATGCCATCGGGCACCGCGAACGCCTGCGCGAGCGCGGCGTCGTGCGCGGCGTGGACGCGGCCCGTGTAGTCGAGGATCGGCGCAGTCGCGTAGCGCGCGCCGGCGCGCGAGTCGTTGTCAGCCATGGCCGCGTGTTAGCACGGACCGCCTTCGGCGGGTCGATGACCCATCGCGCGCTGCGCGCGACGAATGTTCGCTCGCCCGCTGCGCGCGCGAGCTCACGGACATTCGCAGATCGCGAGCTCGAGCATCGTGCACGTGTAGACCGCCCACGTGCCGGCGGTCGCGCCCATGTCGACGCAATCCTTCGTCTGGCTCGCGGTCGTGCCGGCAAAGTCGTTGAAGCTGCCGAGCGGCGTGCCGTCGGTCCAGTAGAACGTGTCGTTGCCCATCGTGTCCTTGAGCCCGATCCACGCGAAGCCGAAGGTCAGCTGGCCGTGCAGGTAATCGTTCTCGGCCATCGTCTCGATCTTCGCGAGGTGGCCCTGGTCCGCCGCACACATCATCTGGCCGGTGTTCCAGTCGACGTTCGCGAGCTGCTTGTAGAAGTGGCCGCCGAACGACGCGGTGTAGTCGGCCGGGCAGATCGCCGCGTCGACCGCGGATCCCGCCGGCGCGACGGCCGCCGGCGGCGTCACCGGCGCCGCCCCGTGCTCGAACCAGCACGCGACGCAGGCGACGAGCCACACGGCGCGCATTCGATCATTCTACTCCGGGTCGTCGGCTCCGGAGGCGTCTCGGTACGGGCCGTACTTCGCGAGCTC
>JBLMXA010000785.1:0-8283 GCA_050257515.1 Acidobacteriota bacterium
CCGCGAGCATCACGTACGCGCGCTGGCGGATCATCAGCACGGTCGGCAGCGCCGCGGACTCGGCGATCACGAGCTTCACGAGCGCCTTGCGAGGCATGAAGTGATCGACGACCACGTCGACGCCGCGCAGGATCCCGTCGTCGAGATCGCGCACGCTGCGCAGCACCCGCTCCGCCTCGACCTGGAGGTCCGCGAACAGCTTGTGGGTCAGCTGCTCGAGCACGGCCGCCTTGGACGGGAACCGGGCGTAGAACGCGGTCGTCGACACGCCCGCCGCGGCGATCAGCTGGCGGAGCGACACCGCGCCGTAGCCCTTGCTCGCGAACAGCGCCTCGGCCGCAGCGAGGATGCGATCGGAGCTCGGCTTGGCGGCGCGGCGGACGGGCATCGGCGAGCTCCTGGATACGCCCGGACCGCCTGCGCGATCAATGAAAAAACAAACGTTCGTTTTTTATTCCGGAAAGCACATGCGATTTCAGCGAATTGCGGTTGCGCGCCGGACACGTTCGCGCCGACGATCGACTCGGACGTCTCGGAACGGGGGATCGTGACCGGACCACGCCATTTCTGGATCATCGCGATCGCAATCGCGCTCGCGCCCGCTCGCGCGCGCGCCGGCGAGATCCCGATCATCACGCTCACCGACGTCGGACCCGACCAGGACATCCCGACCGATCGCTCGTTCTTCCTCTCCGGCGAGGTCGGCTCCACCGTCGAGACCGCGCAGGCGATCGTCGTGCGCAAGGGCTCGCCGTCGCTGTTCGGCGACGACGGGCCGGACTGCCGCGAGCTGATCGCCGGCCTGCACCTCGAGCCGACGAGCACGTCGGCCGCCGATGACGAGGACGACAGCGATGACGACGAGCTGCCCGCGGTGCCCGCGCGCTACGGCGCGGGCCGCCATCGCGTGTTCGAGGTGTTCGCGAACGCCGCGCCCGAGCTGCGCGATGACGACGTGCTGATCTCGGCCGCGTGGCAGCGCACCAGCGATGCGAGCCGCCAGTACAAGGTGCTCGTCCCGCACGATCCCGAGTTCTTCTCCGCCGGTCATGGCTACTGCCTGTTCGTCGTCGCGAGCGAGCGCGCGCAGGACCTCGACGACGGCACGCTCGGCGAGATGATCGATCGCCTCGCGCGCGAGCTCGTCGCGTGCGGCGACAAGTCGTCGTGCGACGACGACGCGCTCGCCGACTACGGGGCACGCGCCGCGCGCGAGCTCGCGTCGGCGCACACGGTGGTCGCCATCTCGCCGAACGCGGTGAAGGCGATCGCGATGAGCCTCAAGGAGGCCGCGCGCACCGAGCTCGCGGCGTCGACCGGCATCGTCGAGGCGCGCGACCACCTCCAGGATCGCTGGACCGACAAGCTCGAGGTGATGACGCCAGCGGCGCAGGTCGTGTGGGCCGATGCCGCGACCGATCCGTTCGCGCACGCGCTGGTGACGATGCTCGCGCGCTCGGCGGCGCTGTTGCCGCAGGTTCGCGCGGCGCGCAAGGGCACCGCGGTCGCGCTCTACACGACGGACGGCAAGCTGCAGGTCAACGCGCTGCAGCTGCTCGAGGATCGCCGGTCGATCCGCGTCGCGTCGTCCAAGTCGCCGGCAGGCGATCAGGCGCGCGTGCTCGACGCGACCACCGACACGCTGCCGATCGCGGATGGCCTCGTGCTGACCGATCTGATCGAGCTCGGGCGCGGCCGCGTGCACGTCGACAAGGAGTGGGTCGAGCTCTCCGACGTCGGCGAGCGGCTGTCGGGCATCGCGCTCGAGGAGTGGACGACCGACGATGCCGCGTACCTCGCGGCGGCGACGACGCAGCTGCACCGGATCGCCGACTTCGTCGATGCCGCGACGAGCGGCGCGTCGTGCCCGCGCCAGGGCCTCGAGTCGACCGAGGCCGAGCAGACGAGCGATGCCGTCCGCCGCCACCTCGGCGAGTGGCTCGTGTGCCAGCACGTCGATGGCGGGTTGCTCGCGGAGCTCGCCGAGCAGCTCGACGAGCTCGATCACGAGGACGAGGCGTGGAAGGCCGCGAAGGACAAGCTCGTCGCGCGCAGCAAGCGGATCGCGACGGTGACGACGACGGCACCGGTCGCGGCGCGCGTCGAGTTCGCGTCCCGCACGTGGGCGTTCAGCTACGTCACGCCGATGGTCGGCTACGCCGGCGTGATCCGGCCCGACGAGTCGTTCGGGCTGTTCTACCTCGGCGCGCAGCTCCACTTCGCGCCGAACCCGATCGACGACGTGCTGTGGCACGACGGCGTCACCGTGAAGGACCTGCAGCGCTCGGTCGGCATCGAGCTCGGCCTCGCGCCGACGACCTCGTCGTTCGGCCCCGACCGCCGCTACGACGGCCCCGCCGGGCTGCCGCCGATCTTCCTCGGCCTCGCGGTCCATGTCGTGCCGTACACCTCGATCACGTTCGGCGGCACGATCCTCGATCGCAAGCAGAGCTCGCTCGTCGAGGAGCAACCGAAGGCGATCTTCGCCCCGTACGTGGGCTTCACCCTGCAGCTGAACGTGCCCGACCTGATCCGCCAGGCCGCGCACCCCGGCTCCGACACCACGGCGATCCGATGACCAAGCTCGTCCTGCTCACGATCGTGCTGTGCGGCTGTGAAGGCCTGACGTCGCCGGCCGAGCCGCGGGTGTCGGTGCTCGAGCGCACCGGCGACAGCTGCTTCGCGCTGATGACCGAGGGCTCGCCCGTCGATCCCGCGCTCGGCGTCGCCGATCTGTGCCCGTATGCCACCGGTCACGAGATGCTCGCCGGCCTCGATCTGATCGAGCTCGTGGTCGATTACGGCCCCGACGTCAGCTTCGCGGCATCGACGACCGCGCCGCCGCCGACCGTCACGGTCACCGTCGACGGCGCCGCGGTCGAGCTGCCGGTCGCGCTGTCCGAGGAGCACCGCGTGGGCGACCGCGCCTACTTCATCGCGACGTTCCGCGCGCCGGCGACGCCGTCGCGCGACGTCGAGATCACCGCGGGCGTCAACTCCGGCTTCCGGACGACCGTGCCCGTCGTGTTCACCACGATCGCGCCGCAGGTCGAGCTCGACCTCACCGACTGCATGCCCGACGTCGCGTGCGAGCTCGCCGGCGCCGTCGGCGACGCGCACGTCCGCCTGCTGCTGCCCGGCGACGTGCCCGAGACGATCGCGATCCACGAAGCGATCGACGGCATCGCGCAGCCCGATCCGGTCCCGCCGGTGACGACGCAGCTCGTCGGCACCCACACCGAGGCGACGGCCGCGATCCCGGTGCCCGCGGTGCACGACGGCGCGATGCTCGTGCTGTCGGCCTCGTTCGAGGGCGGCTTCCCGTCGCTCGCCACCGCGACGATCCGCGCCCCGTCGCTCACGATCCAGCTGTCGTGCGGCGACAGCTGCAACCTCGCCGCCGGCGACGCGGTCGGCATCGAGATCGACGCGCCCGCCGCGATCCAGCCGCTGCAGGCGCTCGTCGACACGCGGCTCGATGGCGCGCCGCAGCTGATCGCCGCGCCGGTGACGCTGATCCCGAACGCGAGCGGGCGCGCGGTCGGCACGATCGCGGTCACCGCGCCGTCGGCCGGCACGTGGCAGATCGACGCGACGGTCGCCGGCTATCCGACGCCCGCGTTCGTGACGACGGTCCATTAGTTTGCTACACGCTCGCGGTGAAGGTCGCGACCTGGAACGTCAACGGCATCCGCGCGCGATCGTCGCAGGTCGTGCACTGGATCGACGGCGAGGAGCCCGATGTCGTGTGCCTCCAGGAGATCAAGGCGACGGCCGAGCAGGTGCCCGAGCCGCTCGCGTCGATCCCCGGCTACCACGTGCACTGGCACGGCGGCGGCGGCTACTCCGGCGTCGCGCTGCTGCTCCGCACCGGGAGGTTCCCGGAGCCGCCGCAGTTCGTGCACCCGCCGTTCGATCTCGAGACGCGCATCGTCGTCGCCGAGGTCGGCGAGCTCGTGCTCGCGTCGGTCTACGTGCCGAACGGCGGCAAGGACTTCGCGGCGAAGATGACGTTCCTGCGCGAGCTCGAGGCGTGGACCGGCGTCGTCGAGACCGCGGGCAAGCACCTGGTGCTGTGCGGCGACTTCAACGTCGCGCGCGCCGACAAGGACGTCCACCCGATGCTCCGCAAGGACATGGTCGGCCAGTCACGCGACGAGCGCGCGCTGATCGACGCGTTGTTCTCGCACGGCCTCGTCGACGTCGGCCGCCATGTCGATCCCGACAACGACCGGCTGTTCACGTGGTGGGCGCCGTGGCGCAACCTCCGCCAGCGCAACATCGGCTGGCGGCTCGATTACATCGCGGCGAGCCACGCGCTCGTCGACGGGGCGGTCACCTGCAAGTCGTACCGAGAGGTCGGCACGAGCGATCACGCGCCGGTGATCGCTCACTTGCGCGACGCGCCGGCGCCGGTGCCGTGACTGCCGCCCTTGCCCATGCCCTCGTGCTCGCCGGAGCCCTCGGCCTCGGGTAGCGCCTCGTCCTTCACCAGGTCGGGAGTCATGTCGCGCGGCTCGGGGTGATCGTGCCACTTGCCGCCGTGCATCCGCGGGCCGCCCCCCCTCCGCTGCTCGTCGCGGCGCCGCTCCCCGGCGCGTCTGATCTTGCGAGCCATGTGCACCTCCTGGCTCATAGAGTTGCAATCGCCATGCCCCTAGGGATAAAGCAGCGGCAACCAGGGAGAGACTCATGAAGAAGATGATGATGGTGGCCGCGCTCCTCGCCCTCGCCGGCATGGGGTGCACGAAGAAGAAGAAAGAGGAGGGCACGGGCGGCCCGACGGGCTCGAACATGGCGGGCAGCGGCTCGAGCATGGCGGGCAGCGGCTCCGCGATGACGGGCTCGGGCAGCGCCGCGATGGCCAAGCCGATGAGCGGCGAGGACCTCGCGAAGCGCTACGACGAGTGCTGGGGCTACTTCAACGACGCGAAGTGGGATGACTTCAAGGGCTGCTACACGGCCGACGCCGTGTTCGAGGAGCCGGGCAGCGGCATGCCGAACGCCCAGGGCCAGGACGGGATCCTCACCTACGTGAAGACGTGGAAGGACGCGTTCCCCGACATGAAGGGCGAGGCCGTGCTCGAGCTCGTCAACGGCCACGACCTCGCGGGCGTCGTGTACATCAGCGGCACGAACAACGGGCCGATGAAGACGCCGATGGGCGAGATGCCGGCGACCAAGAACAAGGTCGGCCTGATGATGTCGCAGTACATCGAGCTCGACGACGCCGGGCACGTGAAGCACGAGTGGGACTACCTCGACCTGCCGACGCTGATGGGCCAGCTGAAGCCCGATGCGAAGCACCCGGTGCGCCCGGTCATGGACAAGGCGCCGATGGCGAAGGAAGTCGTGGTCGCGAAGGACGACGACAAGGAGAAGGCGAACGCCGAGGTCGCGAAGAAGTTCGTCGAGGCGTTCAACAAGCACGACGCGAAGGCGCTCGGCGACGTCATCGCCGACGACATCACCTGGTCGGAGCAGGCGATGCCGAAGGACGACAAGGGCAAGAAGGAGTTCCTCGCGATGGCGCAGGCGTTCTGGAAGGGCTTCAGCGACGCGAAGCTCTCGCCGGAGAAGATGTTGACGGCGGGTGACTACTTCGCCGGGACCGGCGTCATGGACGCGACGAACGACGGCGACATGCCGGCGATGCACATGAAGAAGACCGGCAAGAAGATGTCGTCGCCGCACATGGTCGTGATGAAGATCGACAACGGCAAGGTCAAGGATGGCTGGCTGTTCGAGGACACCCTGAGCATGGCGCAGCAGCTCGGCATGATGCCGGCCGCGGGCGCGGGCAGGGGTGCGCCGGCCGGCGAGAAGAAGGACGAGAAGAAGCCGGCCGACAAGAAGGCCGACAAGAAGCCCGAGAAGAAGGGCTAGTTGTCGTCGTCGGCTTCGAGCGTGCGCGACACCGTGCACAGCTCGAAGCCGCGCGCGCGCAGCTCGGGGACGAGCATGCGCACGGCATCGACGGTGACCTCACCGCCGGTACGCGCCTCGTGCAGCAGCACGATGCTGCCGGGGCGCGCGCGCTCGAGCACGCGGCGCGCGACGTCCGCGGCGGGCGCACCCTTCCAGTCGAAGCTGTTGACGTCCCACAGCACGACGCGCTTGCCGCCGCGCGCGAACGCGCGGACCGTGAACGGCGAGCGACCGCCGTAGGGCGGGCGCGCGAGCTTCGGCACGATGCCGGTCGCGCGCGCGATCGCGGCGTCGGTGTCGGCGAGCTCGCGCGCGACGCGCGTGCTGCGCGCGAGCGGCAGGTAGCGGTGGTGGTACGTGTGGTTGCCGATCTCGTGGCCGTCGCGCGCGATGCGCGCCGCGAGCTGCGGGTTCGCGTCGACCGCCGAGCCGAGCAGGAAGAACGTCGCCGGCACGCCGAGCTCGGCGAGCGCGTCGAGCAGCGCCGGCGTGCGCGCGGGATCGGGCCCGTCGTCGAACGTCAGCGCGATGCGACGGTGATCGCGCGAGCCGTGAACGTCGGTGTGCATCGCCCAGTCGACCGGGCCCTCGAAGCCGCCGTAGCACACGAGGTAACCGAGCCCGACCGCGGCGCCGGGGACGAGCGGAGCGAGCAGCAGTGGCAGCATGCTCCGGGAAGATGCGAGCGTGATGCCGCGGCGTGCCGCCAGTCGTCGCGCGGACTTGCGCGGCAGGTGTCAGGTCTTCGACGGTGAACGCCTCGACACCTCGGGAGTCATGGCGCGAGCAGCATGACGAAGCCGTTGTCGCGCGCCCCGCCGGCGATCGCGCCGGTGCCGAGATCCGCGGTGCCGCGAAAGAACCCGCCGATCGCGAGCGCGCCGCCGGTGGAGATCGCGAGCGAGTCACCCTCGGCGTAGTCGCTGCCACCGAGGCGGCGAGCGTAGCGCGCGTTGCCGTCGACACCGAACCCGGCGACGAACACGTCGCTCGGGCCGATCGGCGCGAGCGAGCCCGTGCCGAGGTCGGTCACGCCGATCAGCGAGCCGGTCGCGACCAGGAGGCCGGCTGGATCGGAGCGCACGGCGCGCACGAGGCCGCCGCCTCCGAGCACGCGCGCGAACCGCGCGGCGCCGGCGTCGTCGAGCTGGAGCAGAAAGCCGTCGGAGGTGCCGCTCGCGCCGATCGTGCCGGTTCCGAGATCGGCCTGGCCGTAGAGCTGACCGCCGACCATGACGTCGCCATTGCCGGCGACGGCGATCGTGTAGGCCTCGTCGTAGCTGGAGCCGCCGTAATGGTGGGACCAGCGCGGCGTGCCGGTCGCGGTGTACGCGGCGACGAAGATGTCGGAGCTCCCGGTCACCGGGCCGGCGCCGAAGTCGACGGTGCCGTGGAACGAGCCGGCGGTGACGACGCCCCCGGCCGCGTCGAGCGCGATCGCCTGGCAGGAGCTGAGGTTGCCGGTCGTGCCGGCGCCGAGCAGGCGCGACCAGCGGTGCGCTCCGGACGAGTCGAACGAGGCGACGAACGCGTTGTCGCTCGCAGCGCCGGTGAGCGAATGGCCGCCGCCGAGATCGAGCGTGCCGGCGCCGAAGAAGCCGCAGATCGTCTGGTTGCCGGTGGCGTCGACGACGATGCCGAGCCCGTCCTCGCTGTCGGCCGTGCCGAGCCGGCGCGCCGCGACGTACGCTCCGGTGTCCTGCGCGAGCGTGACGATCGCGATGTCGTCGGAGCCGGCG
Source organism: Acidobacteriota bacterium (assembly GCA_050257515.1). GTDB lineage: Bacteria > Myxococcota_A > Polyangia > Haliangiales > Haliangiaceae > JABFXX01. The sequence goes on from JBLMXA010000785.1 coordinate 7,668, forward strand.
CTCGTCAGCGTGCCGCCGCCGAAGTCGACCGTCGACTGGAAGTTGCCGATCACGAACACGTGACCGTGGCTGTCGACGGTGATGCCCGCGGCCTGATCGAGCTGAGCCCCGCCGAACCCTCTCGCCCAGCGCAGCGCGCCCGCGGGCGTCACGCTCGCGACCAGCCAGTCCTGCGGGCCGTTCGCGACGATCGGCCCGGCGCCCAGATCGATCGTCCCGACGAACGCGCCCGCGAGGTAGAAGTTGCCCGCGCCGTCCACCGCGATCGCCTCGACGAAGTTGCCGAAGTCCGGGCCGCCGTAGTGGAGCACCGACGTCGTCGCATGCGGCAGGACACACGAGCCGGCCGCGCACGACAGCCCCGGATCGCACGCGGTCGTGCAGTCCCCGCAGTGCGCGCGATCGGTGTTGGTATCGACGCACGTCCCGCCGCACGTCATGTCCGCCGCGGGGCAGCCGGTGTCGGGTCCACCCTCGTCGCCCGGCACGTCCGGCGAAGCGTCGAACGTTGCGGGGTGCGCTCCGCCGCAGGCGGCGAGCACGACGAGCCAGGACCAGCGCATGGGCGAGTAGTAACGCAGCGAGCCGGCCTCGGGTCTAACGATCAGCGCACGCC